>WQXX01000095.1 GCA_009781535.1 Coriobacteriia bacterium
ATCTGGTAGCGCAACAACCCTCGGCGTCGCTTTTCAGCAGGGTGCTTGCCGCAGGAGGACGAGGGATCATCGACCAGAAGCAGATGGAAGCCATGGTCAAACTGAGGCTTCCTGTAGGTGCGGATAATGAAACCCTCGTTAACGGCACACTTCAGAGCCCCTTGCCCACCCCTGTCTTGCCGCAAGATTCCAGCCATGTTCCTCTCGCGCCGCAGGTTACTGTGTCTACCCCCTACTCACTACAAGACGTTTCACTTGTTGCTGCCTCATTTGGAGGTGTATCATCTACGCCTGAATTCTGGCAGGATCGTATTCCTGAATTACAAACGGTAGCGAACTCATCTGCAACAACGGCAGCCCCCAGTCCCGTAAAACAGACGGTAGCGAACTCATCTGCAACAACGGCAGCCCCCAGTCCCGTAAAACAGACGGTAGCGCCGGTATCTCCTGTGCGGCAAAACACTTACGTAAAAACCCCACGCATACAGATCCCCACACTTCCGCAGTCAGAAATCATCTTTGGCGCCCCCAGCAAAGAAGGTTGTGTAGTCGCTTTTGTCTCAGGACGTGGCGGAGTTGGTAAAAGTACGCTTAGCCTGCTGACTGCGCTGCTTCTGTATAAACGGGGCTTACGGACTGTGCTTATCGATTTGGACCTGCAATTTGGCGATCTCGCGTATTGTGTGGGGCAGGTGCCGCAAAGCGCCCTTCAATGCATGAGCCTCGAGACTGCCCTGAATGGACCCGAGCGTCCTTCGCCAAGTGCAGATCGCTTCTGTCTGATCGAAGCACCCTTACGCCCCGAACAAGCAGAGGAATATGTCGAAGAGATTTCCGGACTCATCCACTCGTTAAAGACTATTGCGGATTATGTGGTCGTTAATACCGGTAGTTTCTGGTCTGAGCTTCAAGCGATTCTTGCGCAAAGTGCTGACCACCTCGTCTTTGTCATGGATCAACGTGCAACTTCGATACGAGGTTGCAAGCAGGCTGTAGACCTGTGTGTCCGCCTCCAAATTCCATCCGCGCGCTTCAGTTTCCTGCTTAACCGATGTGCCCGCCATGCGCCTTTTACTGCTCTGGACGTCTCTATGGCGCTCGGGGGCAGTGAGGTTTTTACGATTGCTGACGGAGGGCTTATCGTTGACGAGATGCTCTCGCTTGGATGCCCACACGAGCTATTGGAAAGCGACGCCGCATTACGAAGCTCGTTTGATCAACTGCTCAAATCGTTGAAGGCCATTCGTCAACCTGCCCTCACACACGTAACGCCTGCTCTCGGCGCCTTTACAAGCATCCTCAAAGGACGCAGACGGGGAGTCCGAAATGTCAGATTGTAGATGGAAATCGGGCTTATTTGATGGTAGCCGAGAAGTCAGCGGCGTCAGGCGCAGGTCTCAAGAACCAGGAGGCACGCATGTCGCTCCGTAGGTATCTTGAGGCTGTCGACCCAAAGTCGGTCAGTTACCTAAAGCATGAAGCGCAGCCGCGGCTGCGCCGCAGCAGGCTGCGCGACGACCTGTTCGAGCGCCTGCCGAGCGAACGGATTGCAGCGCTGCTGGCTGAAGACCCAATCCGCGCGCGTCGCGAAGTCCTAGGTGTGCTCGAACAGGTCGTGCGCGATCCTATCGCAGAACGCGACCTCATCCGTGAGGTTGCTGACATGGTATTGGGGCTTGGCCCCTTAGAGGATCTGCTTGCCGATCCCAGTGTTACCGAGATCATGGTAAATGGACCCGATGCGGTCTTTTATGAACGCGCGGGTAAACTCTATCCTTGTGACGTGACCTTTTACGATGAGCAACAAGTCCGTATGATCATCGACCGCATCGTCGGCCCTTTAGGGCGCCGTGTCGATGAGCAAAGCCCGCTTGTCAGCGCTCGTCTCCCCCAGGGGCACCGCGTCAATGTCGTCATCCCTCCGCTGGCGCTTAACGGCCCTGTGTTGACCATCCGAAAATTCCCTGAACGGATCTACAGCCTCGATGAGCTTATCAAGCTGGGAAGCCTCGATGAGCAGCTTGCCAGCCTGCTGCGTTGGGCAGTTTTGTGTCGCTGCAATATCGCCGTCAGCGGCGGCACAGGCAGCGGCAAGACAACGCTGCTCAATGCGCTATCAATCGAGATCCCACATCATGAGCGCATCATCACCATCGAGGATGCAGCTGAGTTGCGCTTCCTTGAGCACCCGCATGTGGTGCGGCTTGAGGCACGCCCACGTAACGCCGAAGGTTCGGGAGAGATCACCATCCGTGACTTGGTTGTCAATGCCTTGCGTATGCGGCCCGACCGGATCGTGGTGGGGGAGTGCCGCGGAGCAGAAGCGCTCGATATGCTCCAAGCTATGAATACCGGGCACGACGGCTCGCTTACCACGCTGCACGCGAACTCTCCGGCTGAGGTCATCGAGCGCTTGGTGATGATGGCGCGTTTTTGCATGGACTTGCCTGTGCCGCTTATAGAAGAACAGATCGCCTCTGCTTTCGACCTGGTAATACAGCTTGACCGTCAGCTTGATGGTACACGGCGTATTACGTCGGTTTGCGAGTGCACAGGAACAAGCAGCGTTGTCTTGAAAGAGATCGTCCAGTGGGATGCGGACGCTCGGCGCTACAAATGGTTGTATACGCCCGGATGGCTGTCCTCTGTGCCCGCGCAAAAGGTAGTCAATGGGGAGGAGGTGCTGAGATGGTACCATCAGACGGGCTTGTCGAAGTCTTTGCCAGCATAGCCGTGCTTGCTCTAACAGATGGGTTTGGATCGTTGGCAGGCATACCGCTAAACGGCTTGAGCTTGCCCGCTCTGGCAGGGATTCTACTAGGTACCGTAACAGCGGTCCTGTTGGCTCCCAGTGCATTTGAGGCAATCCGTCGTTTGATACATAAAGCGCGTGCTCGAGAACGCCTTGTCGGTCAATCCAAAAAAGGTCTGCGCAGCGTGTTGTTCGAGGACCTCTGTCGCAACGGCATACCCTTCTTACGACCACTCGCTTCTCGCTTGCTCAGGATCAGAAAGGTCGATGCATGGTGCGCGCGCATCAGCACAGCGCTTGGTTCTAAGGTGCCGGTTGTCAGTAAACGGAGCATCTGTGAGCTTGAGCTTGCGGCGTCAGCGCTTGTCGCCCTGTTCTTATTTGTAATTTCTGGCCAACTCATCTTCGCCCTGCTCGGCGTTATTCTGCCCGTGTGGTTTTCGAGCCATCGTGCAAGCGTCTGGTATCGCACCTGCCGTGCACAGCTTCGCGAGCAACTGCCCGATGCCCTCAATGCGTTGGGAATGTGCTTTTCTGCAGGGCTATCGCTTCAACAGGCGCTTGCTCAAATATCCAATGAGATCCCTGATCCTCTCGGCAGGCAACTGAGCCTTGCGGTGCATGATATCGACGTCGGCTACGGAGTCTCTGAGGCGCTTGAGCGCCTGGAACAACGCACCAACTGTTCTGATCTCCGTTTTGTCCTTGTTGCACTGGATATCCAGCATATGACCGGAGGCAGCCTGCGGGAGATCCTCGAGGGTGCAGCCGCTTCGATTTCAGAAAGTTTTGATCTGGTGCGTTCGCTGGAAGTGCAGACAGCGCAGGCACGGATGTCGGCGCGTATCGTCACCATCATGCCTTTGGCTTTGTTAGCAGTGCTCTCTTTAATCATGCCTGGTTATCTTGCGTCGTTCTTTAGTTCGACAACAGGACTTATGCTCCTGGTTGGCGCGCTGGGTCTTGAGGCGCTTGGTGTGGTGCTCATTCGGCGCATTCTCGGCATCGATCTGAAATAAGGAGGAACAGATGGTATTAAGCAGTGTATTGATACCCCCATGTCGCCCCAGACTTGATCTGGGGCCTAGCGGGAGACAAACAGGCTGCTCGCGTGTGTCCGACAGATTGCTGCCTGGAAGACGGATGATAGGTTTTTCTCAGTGTTGTGCTGGTCGATGGGAGTTATGAATATGTTGTTCTCATTAATAAAAGGTCTGGCAGTGGTGCTTGGAGCGCTGGCGTGCGGGTTTTTCCTATACGAGCTTTTACTAACCAAAGCGCGTAAAGAGTATCGCGAGAGTATTCATAAACGCCTGCGCACGGCTCCGGGCCAAGATGATGCGCCGCAGGTAAGCGCACGTGGAAAACAATCGTCTGTGCTTCATACGAGACTCAGAAAGATTCCGTTTCTTGGGCCTCGGCTGGAAAGTAAAGCGCAGCTGCGCGCGCGAGCCGATTACTGTGCCGAGCTTCCAAAGATGTTTGAGGTTATTGCGCTAGGGATGCGAGTCGGCCTTGCATTCGACCAGGCATTTGCTTTGTATGTGCGGGGTTTTCAGACGGATTTGGCTGTTGTATGTAAGGAGCGCTTTGATGTTTGGGAGCGTGGGCTCATCAGTCGCGAAGCAGGTCTGCGTGAGCTTGCCGTGCATATACATCTTAAGGAGTTCGACCGGTTTGTCTCGTTAGTGCTGCGGGCGCTTGAATATGGAGCGCCGCTTACTTCTCTGCTCAATGAGCTTGCGAGCGATGCGCGCAAGGCCTATCGGGCACAGCGGCAGGAGATGGTTGCAAAAGCGCCTGTCAAGATGCTCATCCCCACAGGGATGCTTATTCTGCCGGCAATGATGATGTTGGTATTAGGGCCAATGATCCTCGATATAACAGAAAGGTTGGTGTGAGTCATGATTGGATTGAACAAGGTACGAAGGCGGAGTGGAGCAACGTGTGATGAGGGTGGAGATGTATGGAGCAAGATGCAGCATGGGCATAGACAATTGAGCAAGGGTATACAAGCAGGTCTGGTTTCTGCGCATCTATATGCGACAGCAGCACCCGGTCGCATTATCGAGAGACTCAGAGATAGCAAAGGGCAGGGGACGACCGAGTATGCGATTCTCGTTGGGGTAATAGTCGTAATCGCCATCATCGCGGTGGTGGCATTCAGGGACAAGCTCCAAAGCCTCTGGAACGGTATTGCTGAGGGTATCAATGGGCTATAGAGCGCACATACATCTGCGTGCACCA
>WQXX01000096.1 GCA_009781535.1 Coriobacteriia bacterium
CAATCCTTTCATATTCTTGCGCGTCAATGCCGGTCTGCATGCCATCTCGTGAAATATCTGTGTATACCAGATGGCGGATCCCCCAAGATGCAAGTTCGGCGACAAGTTCGCTAGCGGGAATGCCGGCGCCTTGGCGCCAGCCTTGAATCGCGACCTCGCCGTTGCGGGCGTCCACGCCGGCGCAGATTGCATCGCCATAACAGGCAGCTGCTTCGCGGGCGAATACAGGGTCGGTGATGAGCTTGGTGCCGATAACCACGCGATCTGCGCCGGCTTCCAAGAGACGCTCGATTGCGGCAAAGGAGCGTACTCCCCCACCGACCTCAACCTTGAGCCCGGATGAAGCGATGATCTGTGCAATGAGCGCGCTGTTCTCCGGAATGCCTGAGCGAGCTCCATCAAGGTCGACGACATGAATCCATTGCGCACCCTGCTCAACAAAGCGCTGCGCCTGAGCTACGGGGTCTTGGTTATAGACTGTTACTGCGTCGTAGTTGCCTTTGGCAAGACGGACCGCCTTGCCGCCGAGGACATCGATAGCTGGAAGCAAATACATCTACAGCACTCCCTTGGTCGAGGGAATCTGCCCGACAATACGTGCATCGATCGCAACCGCCGTACGCAGGGCACGCGCCACCGCCTTGGCGGCAGCTTCGATGATATGGTGTGAATTCTCGCCGGCCATAGAGCGCACATGCAGGGTCAGCCCTGCGTTGGCCGCCAAGGCGATGAGGAATTCCTTGAACAGGCTGGTGTCAAAAGTGCCGATGAACTCGATGGGAAGGCTCACATCCCAATGAAGTTGGCCGCGACCGCTGATATCGACGGCTGCAAGCACTAAAGCCTCGTCCATCGGAACAGCCGCATCCCCAAAGCGTGTGATGCCTGCCTTGTCGCCAAGGCCCTGCGCGAGCGCCTGCCCAAGCACGATGCCGACGTCTTCCACTGTGTGATGCGCATCGACCTCAAGGTCGCCTGTCGCTTCGATACGCAGATCGAAGTGCCCATGGCGCCCAATAGCTGTGAGCATGTGGTCAAAAAAGGGCACGCCGGTTGCAACCTGTACCTCTCCGGTTCCATCCAAACCGAGGGTGCAGCGGATCTTTGTCTCGCTTGTCTGGCGCTCTATGAATGCTTCTCTCATGTAACACAACCTCTCATCTTTGGCGGCAATCGGCGTCATCCTACTCTTCTTCTTCGATACTTTCTAGCAACTCAAACCGTGCTCGGACGGACTTGCCATGCGCCCAAAGGCCTTCTTTGGCTGCCAGCTCCTCGATTGCTTCCGCATCTTTGTGCAACGCCGCATAGGTGTAGCTGATGACGCTCGTGCGCTTGACAAAGTCGTCAACAGATAGCGGCGACGAGAAGCGCGCGGTCCCACCGGTCGGAAGGGTGTGGTTGGGGCCAGCAAGGTAGTCGCCCACGCTCTCCGGAGTCCAAGGGCCAAGGAAGATGGCGCCGGCATTGTCGATGAGCCCCAGCAGTTCAAAGGGGTTTTCCATATGTATCTCAAGGTGCTCAGGGGCAATCGTGTTTGCAGCCAGCAGGGCTGTAGTGAGGTCAGGCGCTACGAAGATGACGCCGTTGTCCTCAAGGCTTGCCCGTGTGATATCAGCGCGGGGCGAGTCGATAAGAAACTCCTCGATCTCTGCCAGGACCTCTTCCACCAGCGTCTCATCAGTCGTGACAAGGTAACACGCTGCATGGGGGTCGTGCTCGGCTTGCGCCATGAGGTCGATTGCAAGCAGCGCTGGCTCAGCAGAGTCATCAGCAAGGATCAGCACCTCAGAGGGGCCAGCCAGCATGTCGATGCCCACATCGCCATATACCTGCCGTTTTGCCGCAGTGACATAGGCATTGCCCGGGCCGGTGATTTTATCGACCGGACTGATGCTTTGGGTACCATAGGCAAGCGCAGCGATCGCCTGCGCGCCGCCGACGGCGTGGATCTCGGTGACGCCGGCGATATGAGCGGCGGCGATAAGCACCGGATCGATCGTGCCATCGGCAAGCGGTGGGGTGACCATCACGATACGACGCACTTCGGCAATCCTTGCAGGCAGTGCATTCATGAGTACCGTTGAGGGATACAGAGCGCGCCCTCCGGGGATATAGACGCCCACACTGTCAAGCGGGGTTATCTTGCTGCCCACAAAAGACCCGTCGCGACGCGTCTCAAACCAACTCTTGTCGATCTGCTGCTCGTGAAAGGAAACGATGTTCTTAGCCGCCGCTTCCAACGCAGCCATGAGTTTCTTATCAACCTTGCGTAGCGCCATTTGTATGAGGAGGTCGGGGACGAGTGTGCTCTTGATCTTGACCTTGTCGAATTGCTCGGTGTAGGCTATCAGGGCTTCGTCGCCCTTCTCGCGTACCGTTGCAATGATCTGAGCGACCTCACGCTGGACGTCGGGATCAAAGGAGGCTTGGCGCCTCAGCATCTCGGGTTGTGGCGCCTCAGATGGGCCTAACGAAATAACACGCATGGTCTCTCCTTTGCTGGTTGTAACCCTTCAAGCAGTCGACCCGAGGCCGATGCTCTTTTAGCAATTGCCTTTCTTACTTTTGACTATCACATTGGCAGCTTGTAGTAGTTTAGCAGGCTTTTGCAAATCCATTTGGTCATGCTTTCTGGAAGCTCTGATCAATCTATTACAACCTTTACCGTTGGTTTATCAGACAACACACACACTCAACGATTACCAATACATCCACTTTCCGGGCGACAGCTTGAGCAATCCAACAACTCTCCCGCTAGATCCTTCGACGGCGCGCCCTTACAGGCGCTTGCTCAGGACGACATTCGTCGCCTATTATCACCCTGATAGGCCCCGGATCAAGCCCGGGGTGACATGAGAACATAACCAGTATTCCTCCGCATACCTTTGATTAGACCTGCTGCCTACCGTGGCAGACAGCAGCGAGCCGGGCTGCAAGCTGCCTTACACGTGGATCAGTGCGCACGCTTGCCGGGTTGCCAACAAAACGCGCGGTTGATGCGACAACCTCATCAACAATGACCAGGTTGTTCTCGCGCAAAGTCGTGCCTGTCGCCGTGATGTCGATGATGCGGTCTGCCATGCCGCAAAGCGGAGCGAGCTCAATATTGCCATACATTTTAACAATTTCTACCTGCACCCCGATGGACTCGTAGTATGCCGCCGTGATCCGTGGATACTTGGTCGCAACGCGCAGTATGCCGAGACGCGCGTAGGTATCATCCGCTCTGTCGTGGGCAGACGCCGGCTCAGCGACCACAAAGCGACAGGCCCCGTAGCCAAGATCCACAAGCTCAACCACATCCAGCGCTGCCTCAAGCAACGAGTCGCGCCCACAAAGCGCACAATCAACGCCGCCATACGCCGCAAACACAGGGGCATCAGCAGGACGGACGATAAAGTATTCGATATCCCCACTTGTGATAACGAGTTGCCGCCCGGGGTCTTGTAAAGCCTCTACCGGTAAGCCGGCAGCGTTGAGCAAAGCAAGGCTTTCTGCATAGAGCGCTCCTTTGGGGATTGCAAGCCGTAAAGGTCTCATCGGTATCCTCTCAGGTGGTTTTTAAGACAACGGTGGTTCCAGCAGCCCTGAGACCAGCCGCTTGGGAAAAGACAGCGACCGTGTTCGCAATGGCCGTATCGCGGGCGCTCGCCTCACCACGAGGCATTGCCTCATCACAAAGGATTGCGTCCACGCCAAGTTTTGCCTCATCACAAAGGATTGCGTCCACGCCAAGTTTTGTCTCATCGACACAATCAGAGCCGCTAGAAGCGGGGCTTTCGAGTAGGGGCAGAACACATTCGACGCAGCGGGCAAGCTGGGTCTCGGATACGGTATCGGTGCAACCTTGAGCGAGAAGGGCTTGCATGACCGACTCAAGGCAAATCGCAAAGCCTGCCGCCGGAGCGCTTTTACCATAAAACTCAAGCATGCGATCATAACGCCCGCCGCCGCCGATCGAGGTGCCAACACCTGTCGCGTATGCCTCGATGACAAGACCCGTGTAATAATCAAAGGCACTCATCACCGAGAAATCCACCCTTACATGATCTGTCTGTCCGAGCCCTTCGATGATGTCCCACGTAAGCGCAAGATCCTCAAGACCATCCATACAAGCAAGCGGAGATGCCAGATTACGGACAGCATCGATAGCCTCTCTGCCACCGCTTATGGTACCAAGCATGCGCAACGCGTTGCGATACTGGTCGTCGATCTGGACTTTTCCTAAAAGCTGCTCGATCTCGACAAGGTTGGAGGCATGGAAGGCTGCAAGCATCTGGGCACACCATTGCTCATCGACGTCGCCTGTCGCAAGGACACAAGCGAGCATCTCGCGAAGCACTCCGACCGTGCATATCGAGATGGTGAAGTCTATAAGCCCACATCCTTGCAACGCTTCTACAAGCAGAAGGATCACCTCTGCGTCAGCAGCAGGCCCTTCCATTCCTATGGATTCGATGCCGATCTGTGTGTATTCACGCGCCGCAGCTTTGAGCGACTCCTCCTCGCGAAACACCGGCTGCACATACCTGAAACGCAGAGGCAAACTGGCTGCATCAAGCCGGGTTGCGACCAAGCGTGCAATGGGCAAGGTGACGTCAGGACGCAGAACCAGCAGTTTGTTATCTGTGTCAAAGAGGCGAAACGGAGTCTTGCGTATCACGCCGCCTTGTTCAAGTACCTCTAATACTTCAAGCGTAGGAGTCTCTATGGGCGCATATCCCCAGGAAGAGAGCGTCTGTTTGAGTGTATTGGTTATGTTCTCACGCCAACGCGCCTCCTGTGGGAGCACGTCCTTAAAACCACGTGGTGTAACGGCAAGCATTGAAAATCCCTCTTTAGGCTCGAATGTTTTTCTGAGAGCTTTGTTTTACATTGGAAGCGCCGGAGTAAATCATGTCTATCATGCAATAAGCTGTTTCGACAACATACGTGCTCGACCAACAAATCCCCTTGTAGGCCCCGGATCGCGCGACCAAA
>WQXX01000097.1 GCA_009781535.1 Coriobacteriia bacterium
ACACGACTGCTCTTGGCGTTCCTTGCGACATCATCCAGTGCTTTCAGGTCAGTGAGTTTGTTCAGAGCAGCTTCCGCACATAGGTAGTAGACAGAATCCTTTTTTGCTATTTCTGCCAAAGCTCCTTGATTGCGTAACTGCCTGATGAGTGCCACGCTTAAAGAAAGGTCAACATTCTCCATTGCTATGTTTAATAAAAGAGACTGGTCGGCAGTTGCAATAATCCTTCGAATCGCCGCATCTTGGTGACGGAGGCCCGTTACTCCTGTATTCACATTCTTTACCGTATCGAAAAGTATCCTCAAATCAGCAATACTATTCAGTGCCCTCGAGCAAATATCTTCACGATGCGAGTTATCCATATACCGCCCAGCGATCTCGGAATAAACACCGTCAGCATCTGTTCGATCTATTAGTTTATCTGCAGCAGCGAATCTTACCGCAATGTCGTTGGCATCTTGAGCTATTTCGGCTAGTTTTTCTTGGCGAGTCTCTTTTTCAACAACTTTTAATGCCTTCTCAGTATTGGTGTTTTGCCATGCAGGTTTGAATAGTCCCATGCTTATACCACCTAATCATTCTTGTTCAATCGTTGATGGCGCAGTCTACGGCAGGACAATGCCATTTCAAAGTATAAACCACCAGATTACCGTCTCAGTCAGCATCTAGCTTACTTACCCCCAACCAGAAAGGAATAGGGACATAATAGAAACGTCCCCATTATGTCCTTATTTCTCCTAGGAACAGTCTTTAAATTCTACTAAACTATACTAAACTAACTCGACAAGCGGTTGTATTAGTAATGGGCGTCGGTGGCTGTCGGCGATTGGCGAAAAATTGCCCCTTGTATCTATAGCAGGGTTTAAGATATTATTATACGTTGCGTTTTTCTGGAAGAATTGTGCGAGAAAGAGTTGTAGTTTTTGGGTAAAGAGGATGCAATCGAGCTTGAAGGTCTTGTCGTTGAGCCGCTGCCCAACGCGATGTTTAAGGTAGAGCTCGAAAACGGACATGTCGTGCTTGCGCACATCTCAGGAAAGATGCGCATGCATTACATCCGTATTCTCCCGGGCGATAAGGTCACCGTAGAGCTTTCTCCCTACGACCTCAATCGCGGGCGCATCACGTATCGCTACAAGTAACGCACAGGGTAAGGAGCTCGGCTTTAACGGAGGGTTTGTGTTCCTGAAGTGGTTGACGAGCTCGCAAAGGTTTTAGACGGTTCGTGCTTCTTGTGTTTCTTGTGGTTTGAGGTTCTGCACACCGGAGTTGATAGCTCCCGTGTGCTTTGCGCGCTAAAGAAGAAAACAAACGCCTGCGGCTGGGCGTGGTGATATACAGAAGGGTCCGAAAATAAGCGCCTGCGGCTGGGTGTGAAGATACAGAGAATGGTAGGAGAGTATCATGAAGGTACGTCCTTCGGTAAAAAAGATGTGTGACAAATGTAAAATCATCCGACGCCACGGCCGGGTACTCGTTATTTGCGAGAATCCGCGCCACAAACAGCGTCAGGGCTAGGGAGGAGTTACTGAATGGCCCGTATTTCCGGTGTCGACCTGCCGCGCGAGAAACGCGTTGAGATCGGGTTGACGTATATCTACGGAATCGGACTGACTACCTCTAAGCAGATCCTTGCCGCGACGGGTATCAACCCGGACACGCGCATCAAGGATCTCACGGAAGAAGAGACAGTCCATTTACGCGAGTATATTGATAAGAACCTCAAGATCGAAGGCGACCTGCGTCGCGAAGTTTCGCAGAACATCAAGCGTCTCATGGAGATCGGCTGCTATCGTGGTCTGCGGCATCGTAAGGGTCTGCCCGTTCGTGGACAGCGTACGCACACCAATGCCCGTACGCGTAAAGGTCCTCGGAAGCAGATCGGAGGTAAGAAGAAGTAATGGCTGCTAAGAAACAGGTGCGCACCCGCATCAAACGTTCAGAGCGTAAGAACATCGCGGTTGGACAGGCGCACATCAAATCGACGTTTAACAATACCATCATCAGCATCACCGACCCACAGGGCAACGTCATCGTGTGGAAAAGCGCGGGTACCGTAGGCTTTAAAGGCTCACGTAAATCGACCCCGTTTGCCGCGCAGATGGCAGCAGAGGCTTGTGCCAAGATCGCCCAGGAGCACGGGTTGCGCAAGGTGACCGTTTTTGTAAAAGGGCCCGGGTCTGGTCGTGAGACCGCGATCCGTACGCTTCAGGCCACAGGTTTGGAGATCGCGTCCATCCAGGACTGCACGCCCATTCCGCACAATGGAGTGCGCCAGCGCAAACGCCGTCGTGTGTAGTCACTGATAATAGTCGTGGTGCGCGATCGTACGCCCACAGTTACCGTGGAACCAGCGTCGGGGAATCATGTGTCGCCGAGGAATCACTCATCACTGTGAATCGTACCTGGTTGCGTTACCGTGTAGGTTAGGAAGGAATCATAATGGCTAGATATACCGGAGCAGATTGCCGCCTTTGCCGTCGCGAAGGCTGCAAGCTGTTCTTGAAAGGGGATCGTTGCTACACCGATAAGTGTGCAGTCGAGCGCCGCCCCTATGCGCCGGGTGATGCCGGCAAGAAGCGCGCAAAAGAGTCCGAATATCGGCTTCAGCTGCGTGAGAAGCAAAAGACCAAGCGTATCTATGGCTTGCTCGAAAAGCAGTTCCACGGGTATTACGAACTGGCGAACCGCCAGCAGGGTGTTACCGGCGAGAACCTGTTGCGTATCCTTGAGTCGCGTCTCGACAACGTTGTCTATCGTCTCGGCTTTGCCAAGTCGCGCGATGAGGCACGTCAGCAGGTGCGTCACGGGCACATCACCGTCAACGGACGCCGCGTGAACATCCCGTCGTTCCGCGTTCGGGCAGGCGACCTTGTTGCCGTCGCACCAAAGGCCAAGGACCTGCTTGTCATCAAGACAGCGCTTATCTCCAGTCAGCGCACCGAAGTTCCGCAGTGGCTTGAAGTTGATATCGAGAAGCTTCAGGGTTCTGTGCTTGAACTCCCAACGCGCGACCAGATCGATCTCGAGATCCGCGAGCAGCTCATCGTCGAGCTCTATTCAAAATAAACGAAAGCGGAAGGGGTTCACGAATGACAGAATTCATGAGACCACAGGTAAAAGTCGAGGACGTCAGAGACACGCTTGCTCGCTTCATCGTCGAGCCGCTTGAGCGTGGTTATGGTCAGACACTCGGCAACAGCATGCGCCGTGTACTGCTCTCCTCACTTGATGGAGCCGCGGCGACTGCTATCCGCATCAATGGCGTGCAGCACGAGTTCACCGTTGCCGATGGCGTCATCGAGGATGTCACCGATATCGTTTTGAATGTCAAGGGCCTGGTTTTCAGTGCATTGGGAGTCGGGGAGGAGGCGACAGCGACCATTTCTGCCATAGGGCCGTGCGTGGTAACCGGCGCTGACCTTAACGTGCCGACCGAGTTCACGCTCGTCAATACCGATCATGTGATCGCCACGCTTGCCGAGGGCGCTAAACTCGAGATGGAGATCCGCATCGGCGTGGGACGCGGTTATATAGCCGCTGATCGCAACAAGCGTGAGATCGATCCCATCGGCGTCATCCATGTCGACTCCTTGTTCTCGCCCGTGCGTCGTTGCACGATGAATGTCACCGATACACGTGTCGGTCAGCGCACCGACTATGATCGTCTCATTCTTGAGGTGGAGACCAATGGCTCCATCACGCCTGCTGATGCGGTTGTGCGTGCAGCGAATATCGTCATGCAGCATGCCGAAGCCTTCCTGACTTTGAACGCAAGCGAGTTCGAGCGTGAGGCGCCGAGCATCTTCCTGAGTGACAACACGAGTGGCAACGCAGAGCTTGACAAGCAGGTTGAAGAGCTTGACCTTTCGGTTCGTTCATACAACTGCCTCAAGCGCGCCGGCATCCACAGCTTGCGCCAGTTGGTTGATTTGAGCGAGAACGACCTGCTCAACATCCGCAACTTCGGAGCCAAGTCAATCGAGGAGGTCAAGGACAAGCTCCATTCGATTGACCTCGATCTGAAGCCCTGATCCTGAGACTGAGACGTAAAGTAAAACCAAGACTTAAGGCGCATGAGATATCTATAGCGCACCAGTCTAAAAAGAACCGAAAAGGATACTACTGATGAGACACTATAAGAAAGGCCGGAAGCTCGGAACCGATGCGAGCCATACCAAGGCAATAAAGAAAAACCTGTGCGTTGCGTTGTTTACCAACGACCGCATCAAGACCACGCTTGAGCGTGCCAAGGAGGTCCGCGGCGATGTCGACCGGATTATCACCTGGGCAAAGCGTGGCGACGTACATTCACGTCGTCTTGCCATCGCCAAACTCGGCAACAAGGATCTAGTAGCCGAGATCTTTTCCAAGGTTGAGCAGGGTATGTTCAAGGATCGCAATGGCGGATACACACGCATCCTTAAACTGGGAACCCGTCGTGGGGATGCCGCCGTCATCGTCATCATGGAACTTGTCTTAGAGCCCGTTCGCAAAAAGACTGTTCTGGCGGATAAGGCCGAGACAGCCAAGAAGGGCGGGATTACTGGCAGGAGAGCTGCTGCTGCAAAGATAGCTGCTGCTAAGCCAGCTGCCGCAGCCAAGCAAGCCGCAAAGGGCAAGAAGGCAGCCGAGGCAAAAGAAGCTGTTGACGAAGATGAGATCATTGACATTGAGGCCGAGCTTATTGAGGCTGACGATGTCGAGGATGATGTCACTGAAGATGCAGCCACCGACGAAGCTCCTGTAGATGCCGAAACCTCTAACGAGGAATAACTGTTACTACTGATATTTGCTACACCGTAGCAAATTAAAACTTTAAGAGGCCCGTATGAATGGACCAAGCAGCGAACAGTACTGCGCATGTTTCGAGCATCTGCTCGAGCTAAAAGCGCCGTCGCGTCTGGCGGCGCATGATGCTACGCTGTATGACAGCGCGCCGGGAGTCAAAGACTGTGCTTCGCGTCT
>WQXX01000098.1 GCA_009781535.1 Coriobacteriia bacterium
AGCAGCGCAGCAGAAAACGGCTTGGTCACATAATCCACCGCACCAAGGTCAAAACCGTCGACCTCGCTGTTCACATCATCGAGCGCTGTGAGAAAAATGACGGGGATCTCTTTGAACTTCTCGTCGGCTTTGAGCTTTTTGATCGTCTCGTAGCCATTCATCTCAGGCATCTCGATGTCAAGCAGGATCAGGTCGGGCGTGACTTCCTTGAGTGTTTCGAACAGCGCACGAGCTGAGGTTGTGGGAATGACCTGATAGAATGTCTTGAGCATGTTCCTGCCCGCTGTCAGGTTCGTCAGGTTGTCGTCCACCATGATCAAGGTTCCACGTGTATTGCTCATATCAAGCCTCCTCGCTTGTAAGCAGGGATGAAAGTTTTTCTTTCATCTCCTTAAAATCATATTCAGCCGCGCTTTTCTGGAGCCCTTCTACAAAATCGCCACCTGACGTGTATGCAAATAAGCTCAGTTCCTCCATAAGGGCGTCGACCATATCGGTGTCAAAAGACCTGCAGGCTTCCAGCAGCTTGCTTAATACCTCGGTATCCGGTTTGTCTTTTTGCTGTTTGGGGACTTCCGGGTACATCCGTGCAATCGCCTCGTTAATCCCTGCGACCAGTTGCCACGCAGATTCCAAGAAGGATGGGTTGTGGGCGGATATAAACGCGAAATCCTTCGCTTTCCCGGCTTTCTCCAAACGCTCAGCAATATCGGCGAATGCGTCAGCGCAGATGCTTCGGCTTGAACCTTTCACGCCATGTACGGCGATGGTATAGGCTTCGATCCCATCTTCGCTGACGTCGGCAATCGATTCGAGGAGCCGAGGCGTGGTCGATGCAAAGGAGCGCAGGATGTCAAAATAGGTGTCCTTGTTGCCGCCGAACCGTTCAATGCCTTTGTCGACATTCAAGCCGTCGATCCCGATCTCAAGGACACGGCGGTCAATACCGCTTCGCCTGTCAGTGGCAGAACGGTTGACCAGACCCTCAAAGGCATACGAGTAGTCCTCGCCCTTCAACTCCCTCTGCACTTCGAGGAAGGCTTCCTCCTGCTCCTTGTTGCGCACCCAATGCCGGATGACTTCATCCAGACGGGCAATCTCGATAGGTTTGGAGATGAATGCCTGGAAGCCTTTGCTGAGAAACATCGCCTCGTTTCCGGCGATGGCGTTCGCCGTCAGGGCGATGATAGGGATGTTTCTTGCGTATTCGCTCCCGATCTCCTCACGGATGATCCGCGTCGCTTCTATCCCGTCAATGTCAGGCATCATGTGATCCATGAAGATAGCGTTGTAGTGCACCTCATGGTCGCGGATGAGGTTTATCGCCTGCTGCCCGCCAGAGACGCAATCGATGCGCATGCCGTAAGGTTTCATCAGGCCCTTGGCGACTTCCAGATTCGTCTGGTTGTCATCGACGACCAGCACATTGGCGTAGGGCAGGCTGATACGCTTAAACCTCGTGCTTCGCTGTCGCTTGTCGTCGGAATAACGGAAGTTCCGGAGGCTATCAACGACCTCCTGGCCGATGCAGGTGTCGGATATAAACTTCTGTGCCACCCGCACGGTAAAGACACTTCCCTTGCCGTATTCGCTTTCGACACTGATCGAGCCTTGCATCATCTCCGCAAGGTTTTTAGTGATAGGAAGCCCCAGCCCCGTGCCTTCCGTCTTGCGGTTTACAACCGGATCGAGCTGGGAGTAATCCATGAACAGTTTGCCCAAGTCTTGAGCGCGGATGCCCTTGCCGGTGTCCCTGACCCGTATCGTAAGCCAGGCCCTGTCGCCATCCCGCTGGCAACGCAATCCCAGCTCCACGGTGCCCTTCTCCGTGTATTTGATGGCATTCGACAGCAGGTTGTTCATGATCTGCTTGATCCTCATCTCATCACCGTGGAGCCGGGAGAGCATTTCGCTGCCGATATCTAATTTGAATTCTATCTGCTTCTCGCCTATGCGAAGGATATTCTGCGTGACGGTATCATTAACAAGGCTCGGTACGTCGTAATCGACTTCCGCCAGCTCCATCTTGCCGGCTTCGATCTTGGAGATATCGAGGATATCGTTGACGATGCTCAGCAGCATCTCGCCTGCATACCGTATCTTTCCCAGATTCGAGAAGGTGTCTTTGTCAAGCCCGCTGTTCTCAAGGCTCAATCCTGACAAGCCGATGATGGCATTTAAGGGCGTGCGCATCTCATGGCTCATGCTTGCGAGAAAATCGCTCTTTGCGTCGTTGGCTTTCTGGGTTTCGTTTAAAGCTGCCTCCAGCTTGATGGCAGAATCATTGATATCATGCATCATCTTCTTGTACTCGCGCAAATCGCGTACATAACCGGCAATCGCATAATCATCCTCATAGGCGACACGGACCAGCGTGACCTCTGCCGGTATCGGGTTGCCATGCGAGTCAAGGTGCTCCCATTCAAAAGTGATGCTGCCTTCATTGGCCGCCCTCTTCAAATAGACGTATGCGAGTTCAAGCGAGCGCCAGCCGTTTGGCTGATACTCGGGAGAAAGGACGGCGAACCCATCCAGATACTCCTGCTTATTGGCTACCTTAAAGAGGCGAACCGACTCCTCGTTACAATCAAAAAGCCTGCCGTGACTGTCCCACAGATGGACGGCAAACGGAGCCGTATCCAACAAAAGTTGCGTGCGTTCATGCGCTTCTCGAACCTCGGCTGCCTGATGGTTACGCTGTATCGCATTCATGAGCATCAAGCCCGCAGAATTCAGGATGCCGACCTCATCATTGGTAAAGTACCGTTCCTTGATACAGTTGTCGACACAGAATACTCCCCAAAACGTGTCATTGTTAAACAGTGGGATGGTGATGGTCGACTTCAATTCAAGTGGGCGGAGGAAGTCCTGATCGTCCAGCGATAGTTTTGAAAGAGGGCCGTTTATAATCTCGCCACGTTCAAACAGCTCCATCCATTTTTTCGGATAGGGCAACGCCGTTCCCATGGCGATAGCCGGGGATTGGCAGCCGATCTCGGAGAGCCATTTGTACTTCAAGACAAAAACCAGCTCGCCATCGCGCATCTCGTTTGGCCATATCTGGACGCAATCCGCATCAAGGCATCGGCCGATGGTCTCCATGCCCTGTAGTAGCGACTCTTCAAAATGCTCCTCATTGGCTGCCGCAAGCAATACGACCGCGACACGGTTGATTGCATTCAGCAGGCTGTCCCGCTTTTCCATGTCCACACTCATCCTGCCGACCTTTGCCGAAAGGTAGAATGCGAAGGCTAGCGCAATCAGGAGCATGATCAGGATCAGGACTATCTGCGTGATCAGAGAGACGCGCGCGACACTCTCGTTTGCGCGGATATCCTGGTAATGCCATTCGATATTGTCCTCGATAGAAGCAGTCAGTAGGTCTTTGATCCTTGTAAACGAGACCTCGCTGTCTGCGATCGCCTTTAAGACCGCCTGCGGGTCATTCGTGTTATGTAGGACCGTTTGTACCTTTTTTACACTGGGAACATATTCCTTCTCGAAAACCGACCGGAAACTGTAGAAGTTCTGCTCAGTTACTTCATCGAATGCGGTCTTGATATATTCATCCATAGTGGATTTGATTTTGCTAATACTTGTAGCAATATTTGCATTATGATCAGCGATACCAGCCAGGTCGTTGTATTGGCAGCAGATTGTCAACCGATACAGGGATGCATTGATGATCTGGACGTGCTCCATGATGGTCCAAAGGGAATTAACCACAGGAGTATAGTCGTACATCGCTTGTTCGCGTAAACGTATCTCGTTGATGCTGTAGGTGCCTACCGCACCGATGAAGAGAGAAAGCGCAACCATGATGGTAAAACTCAAGCGTAAGATACTTTTCAGCTTAAGCTTCCTCATTGGTCCTCCCCACCTTGTTGTTCACAATAAAGCCGCGTGCTACTCTTTTAGTCTACTGACCTGCATCTCCTGGAAATGAGTTATCTGCTACCTTCTTGGTCTCCTGTACTGAATCCTTGTTCTGAGTTATGTGCTGCCTTCCCGGTCTTCTGTTCTGTATCTTAACGAGCTCAGTGCTTCTAGTGAGCTCAGTGCTACCTTTTTGGATTTTTGGCTTGCATCCTCTTGATGTGTGCCTTTAACTCCTTAAACGCGCTGCGGGGATCGATCTCATCCAGAGTCTCGATCAAAAGAGCAACCAAGGCGTCATCGAGGCTTTCTTTACGGTTTGAGATGAAGGTAGCGCGGCTTTTGACAATAAAGGTGAGTATCTCGTCCTGGCTTGCCCTCTGGCCGACCATATCGGCTACCACTTTGCTCTTTGCGGCAAACTGGATGAAGTCCTTGTTCATAAGGGCATAGTTTATCTTGCCTTCCTCATCACCATAACGGTCGATGATTGCCTGATACTCGGGCGAGAGCGTCATGTCCGTCTGCTCGATCGGGGCTTCCTCCACTACATCAAGATCGTCGATTTGCACAGAGGTGAGGCGTATCGATCCGCGAGCTGAATACGGCAGGCTGCTGGTTAAGTCGAAAGCTTCGTCGAAGGCTTCAAGCGGGAACAGGCTTTCATCGATGATCCCATAGTCAAGCATCTCCCCGGTGCGCTTGTCGATGGTGCAAACAGCGCTCTGATCCCCATCGATGCGTAATATCTTGATGCCGGCGCCGCCAGAAGCGAGCTTCTGTTTGTAGGCGATTGCCGGTATGGTGGTAAGTTCGACAGCCTTGGTGCGGATGATATTCATAGTCCTGCCCTTTCAATAACCCTTGGTATTCTTGACAGGACTAATACTACCAGTGCTGAGGCTGGAAAGTAAGTGCATCTCCCTATCTTGCCCTATCTGGATATTCCAAGTGTTACAATTCGCCCCTACATAATCGCCACTATGAAATGGTATGGTTTAGGAAAAGGTTCTTCGTCATACAAACAACCTGTGTATTCATCATGTCGC
>WQXX01000099.1 GCA_009781535.1 Coriobacteriia bacterium
ACCTCCCAAAAAGGCGGTGAGCTTGGAATTGATATACAGGCGGTCGCGTTCGCCGATATTGGCGGTCATCGAGGTCGGGAGCGCATAGATGGGGATGTCACAAAGGGTGTACGCCGTATCCCAAAGCACATAGGTCCCGACCGCAAAGACGATCTTGACCGGATCGCTCAGAGTGGATGGTATGCAGAAGATCAGTACGGTTGTAATGGGGATAAGGAATGTCGAGATGCGCACCCAAGGGATGTATTTGCCCCGCTTGAGATTGACTTTGTCGACAATGACGCCGAATATCGGGTCGTTAACGGCATCCCAGACTTTTGTAATTATGAGAAGTCCAGCGATTATCGCAGCGGGGATGCCGATATCTGACAAGAACAGGTTCAGAAAACTGGTGACGATGATATAAAAGATAAGCTGTCCAAAGTAGTACAACACATACGAAAACCTCTCGCCTGATGAAGTGTAGGTTATTCCTTGGTCTTTCTTGCTCATGGGTCTTTCCCTCCTTGGTAGTTTTACTACGGATTACATCATGAATGTGCTTTTGATCTAACGCTTTCCGACCTCCCTCGTGATTCTTGTTGCCGTTGCCTTACAGGGTGATTTTCCAACGCAGTGGGTTGTTGGCGCCTCCATCGCCATAAAAGACAATGCCATCCTTAGTTTGTTCATATTGCGCCGTCTTGTCGTTGACGGTCAGCACAAAGCCCTTCTCAGGCTTAAAGAACACAAGCTCGGTTTTCCATGTTCCCTCGATAGCAGGGCAGTAGCGTCCTTCGAAACCATCGGACGTGCGTTTAAGCGCCGCAAGCGGGCTATCGAAGTTGTATTCCGCTTCTGGAAAGCCCATGTTAAAGACCACGCCATCGCTTGTGAAGTCACGGGCGAACAGGTTAGCCGCGTTGTAAAGCGTCCATGCATGCGGGTGCAGGTTGTAGACAGGAAAATCCGTCCACGAAAGCATGAACTTGCGCTGCTCGGGATCGGATACAAAAAACGTCCTGCCGGGATACTCGGAAAGCACCGAGTTGTAGGTATCAGGACCGCTCCATGTTCCTTCCCAGCTTTCCGGGTAGTTCTCGGCATGGTAAGCCAAGGTGTTCTTACGCCACTCGGTATACGCTGCCGCAGGGTCTGTCTTGTTGAGCGCCAAAATTAAGGTGCCGGTGATGGACGGCCAGATGCCACCATTGGTCGCCATTCCTGAAGGCGCTTTCATGTCGCGCTCAGGGCATTTATCGGCAAGCATGGCGCCGATGGGTGATGGATCCTGACATTTCTCCCTGATCTCGTTGACCAGAATGCCTGCCTTTTCCTCATCTGCCGAGCCGCACATCAGCGCCCAAGGTTGCGGCTCAAGCCACAGCGTCTCCTCGTCCACCCATCCAATCACGCTGCCGAGGTAAGCACGCTTGAACCATTTCCCGTTCCACTGTTTTGCTACAGCATCGCGTTGTTCCTGCGCGAACAGGCTGACGCTCGAGTTGTCCTCTCCTGCCATCGCAAGAACCTCGGCATATGTCTTTAGTACCGCGGCAGCCATGGCGCCCACCAGCACGCTCTCGCCCTCTTTGTAGATCCGCTCCATCTCATTTGGATCAGCGTTGCCGACCACGACATTGTCGTTCCAATCGCCGCCAAGTATGCGGAGCAGCCCATGTGCGCCCGTGCCAGTATTCGCAAGGAAATGCTTGTACGCGCGTTTGATAAGCCCAAGTATGCTGTCCTGATTTTGCGGTATTCCTTTGTATGGATAGGGCGTGACTTTTTCTTCCAGTATCGACAGGTCCTTTGTCGCAAGTATGTATTCAGACAAGGTCCAAATGAGCCAAAGCTCAAGGTCGCCGGAAAGGAACGGCGTTGTCATGATCGCGCCGTTACCGCAGATCCCATACGGAACCGTGCCGTCCGGCAGAATAGATTTTGCCGTATATCTGATGATCTCGCGTACCAGCCCGGCGTCAGTAAAGATGAAGGGCATGACATGCTGGAGCGGGTCGCGCGATGCTCCCTGGAAGCCCATAATGTATTGGTACACGTGTCCTTGCGAAAGGATATGCTCGCCAAACGCACTGTCATAAGTCGCGGCTGCCCGCAGGGACTGGTTGTGCCAGAGCAACTCGCGGTCTATCCATTCCTGCCCCGGTATGGTAAGTGAGATGCGACCACTTTTCCACTTCTCGCATGAGTCCGTAAACAGTCCGTCGAGGTTTTTACCATATTCTGCAAGCAATACTGGGAGTTTAAAGCCATCGGGGATATACCCAAAGACATAGGTCAGCGTGACCTTTCCGTTTGCCGGCACGCTTACTGACGAGACTGCAATCATCGCTGAATGGGAAGCTTTCATCTTCTTTCCGGATTTGCTCACCAGACTGCCAGCTAAGTTGCCGGGAGAATTGCCGGAAGCGTTGCCAGCCAAGCCGTCAGGATTATCCACACCCCCCGCGCCAAAGAAAGCCTTTGCGTCGGTGATAAAGCCTTCAACCGGCGAATCAAGGGCGCTCAAGAAGGTCTCGGGTGGCTTGACATCTTCATACTCGTCCAGCTCGCCGAGATACAGCGAGTAGTTGTGGGCAGTTTCTGCCTGGGGCCTGAAGCGCTTCTGTGCGATCTTCCAGACCTGCTTATCGACAAAACCCCATCCGCCAAACTTCATCCTGTTGCGCAGCGTGTCTCCTTCGACTGAGTAGTTGTGCTCGTAACTTTCCGCAAGTTTACGCCGTTTTTCCTGCGCGGAGTTGTTGATATAGGTTTCGATATCGGTACTCTTTGCCGCTAGGGAAAGCAGCAATGCTCTGAAAGACATCGGGTATGGTTTCGAGCCCCAATACTCGTACCATGTGACCTGTTTTTGCTGGTCGGAATTGTTTTCTATCGTCACTTGAGATATGACTATCGGGTCATCCCCATAGGGTGTGAAAATGAGCTGATCTGCCGACAGGTCGCCTTTTTTGACCGCCTTGCGCATATAGCCGGTGCCATACAGGCGCTCGAATGAGTCTGCCTTGCCGTCAAAGTACGTCGATAGCACCTGTTCGCCATCGGTCAGCCAGCCTATGCCGCCGCCATAACAATGCTCCGCGGGATCGACATCTCCCAAGAACTTGGGAGAACCCTCATCCTGACGTACCTGCACGGTCCCAAAATTCGACGCCAGACAGACGACGCGACCATTGCCAAACTGAAAGCTCTGATCGTTCTCCTTGCGCCAAACCGCGTTTGTTGGCGACACGGCTTTTGCGTCAACGAGCTGGTTGCAGTCGTATTTATACGCCGGGAGTCCCTGCTCGTCAGTAACCCATTCTCCAAAATAACCAGAACCGAATGCCTTCATAGCCTGTTCACCACATTCCTTTCCTGTCTAAGATGTCATGTTGTCCAGCGCCTCTATCATGGCGAGGAAGTTCTCCACGGGTACGTCTGCCTGCGCGTTATGGACGGTGTTAAAGACAAGACCGCCGTCCTTGCCTAAGATACGCACCTGTTTTTGGACCTCCTCGTATACGTCCTGCGGTGTTCCATGCGGCAGCGTGCTTTGCGTATCCACGCCACCTCCCCAAAACACCAGCGAATCGCCATACTTCTGCTTCAATACCTCGCTATCCATGCCATCAGCGGATATCTGCACGGGGTTGATGATGTCAAAACCTGCTTTGATCAGGTGGATAAGGAGCGGCTCTATTGCTCCGCAGCAATGCTTGAAGACCTTCCATTGTGTGTGCGTATGGATCCAGTCGGTCATTTTTTTGTAGTAGGGCACGTAGAACTCACTGAACACGGCAGGGGACAGCATCAAAGAGCGCTGGTTGCCAAAGTCGGCGCCACACAGGGTGACGACCGATATGCGCTCTCCCACAGCTTGGTGATACATCTCGAGATTTTTAACAGCCATGTCGGTTTGCCTGTCGAATACCTCTTTGATGTAGTCGGGTCTGATCAGTGCAGACATGTACCAATCCGCGATGTCGCGCACGCCCTTCGGGTCGGGCAGCATAGGTCCAGGCACAAAGGCGATGTCACCCAAGCCTGTGCCTCCCGGACCTCCTCCGACGATAGCGCAATCGGTATTCTCGAAAACATCCCGCACCTCACGCTCGATCCTTGCGAGTGTGTCGTCGTCGAGCAATGCGAATTCTTCGAGGTTGTCGGCGGGGTCAAGGTCCTGATCGTCTGCAACAGGCCCTACCCTGACAGTGCTGTCAAAATACAGTCCGCCTTTGGGCATGACGCAGGACGGAGGATAATTGCGGTCGCCGCATGCGTATTGGAACAGGTTCCCGTTTGGCTCATGTGTTGTATTGAAGGCCTCCGGCACCAGCACGGGCGTTCCGTCAGCAAGGGTGAAGGGCTTGACCGGTGTGTTGTCGAATCCAAAAAGGTTACCGAGCGGCCACGAAGACATGAGGTCTACACCAAAATAACGGCGCAGGTCTTCGTCGACCTCCCCCAGCATTTGATAAGGGCAGTAAATCCGAATGGGTTTTTCTGGCAACCCGAGAGCCCGACGCAGCCTGAATACCAGACTGGCAGAAATCCCGGTTACCGCTGTTGCTCCAAAATCACGAGGAACCCTGTCGGGCTCTCTGTGTCCCAAAGCAGCCTGCACTCTTTCCCTTGAGGTCATAGGCTCACTTCGCTCTCGCTTCAGCTTGATGTGCACATACCGCGCACCCTCCAACTCTCACTTCAGCCAGATGTGCTCTTCTTCTCGTACCCCTTATGCTCTCCCATTTCGCATAAGTATAGCAGTATCTCTGCACGGTAGCAGCATTTTAGCAAGTTCGTGATATCAATATGGAGGTTCGGATTTACAGGCTCTAAGCTGGCGAACTTTGAGCGTACCCTATTCGTCTGTTTAGGTG
>WQXX01000100.1 GCA_009781535.1 Coriobacteriia bacterium
CCATCATCATCGGATCCGTGATAATGTTTACCATCCGTGGCAAACGCCTGGTTACCACCGACCTTACCACCAAACGTGAACGCCCGACGGCTTTCATGCTCTTCGCACTCATCGCGCTGATGTTTGGCATCCAGATCGTTATGATCCTCATCAATTTGGTATTCCAACCCTTGCTTGGTCAGGTTGACGCGTCTTCGACTGATGCGATGGATGACGCGATGTCCTCCATCCTGTCGACGCCGCTCGGCTTGTTGTATGTCATCCTCATTGGCCCGATTTTCGAAGAAATCGTCTTTCGTGGCGCTGTTCTGCGCAAGCTTGAACCCTATGGCGCCAATTTTGCCATGGTCATCTCGGCGTTACTCTTTGGGCTGTATCACGTCTTTTTATTCCAAGCCGTCTTCGCTTTCTTCGTAGGCTTGATATTCGCGTATACTGCTGGACGATACTCGATTAAATGGGCGATGATTCTTCATATACTCAACAACCTGCTGGCTTGTCTCGCTGATATAAATGAAGCAGTCGCGGTGGTGATAATCCTGCTCTATCTGGCAGGCTTCATCATCTCCATCATCCTGCTCATAACAAAGCGCAATGTGCTCAAAACCCAGAAAGTCGCAGGCGCTCCCGCGATCCCCCGTGTATTCAAAACGGCATTCTCCAGCCCGTGGCTCATATCATACATGGTGGTTTTATCCTTCTTTGGCGTCCTTTTATTGTTTCCATAAATGATCATCTCACTTGACAAGGTATGCAAGTCATTTGGCATGCAGGTATTGTTTAATGACGTGCAACTCCTCATCAATGAGCGCGACCGTGTAGCCCTTGTCGGCGCAAACGGCACGGGCAAGACGACCTTGCTTGCCATCATGGCGGGGCAGTTGCCGCCTGATTCCGGTTTGGTGGTGACCGCTGCCAAGACGCGCATCGGCTATCTTGAGCAGGAAGCCATTGAGAATGTGGATGAGACGACCGTGCTCAATGCCGTGCTGGTTGCTGCAGCTGATGTGCTGGAGATGGGTCGTCGGCTGACTGAGCTCGAGTTTCGTATCGCGGAGACGAGTGATGAGCACTCCCAAGCCTTGCATGAGAAATACCTTGACGAATACGGACGTCTTTCTGGCTTGTTCGAGTCCAGAGGCGGATACTCACTTGAGCCGCTCGCACGGAGTGTGCTGTTTGGTCTTGGCTTCAAGGAAGCAGACCTTTTACGTCCGACGATGGAATTCAGCGGGGGTTGGCAGATGCGTATCGCACTTGCCCGTCTGCTGCTGGCAAAACCCGACCTTTTGTTGCTTGATGAGCCAACCAACCACCTTGACCTCGAAAGCGTGCGTTGGCTTGAGAGTTTCTTAAAAGCCTACGAGGGCGCGGTGGTTGTGGTCAGCCATGACCGGGCCTTCATGGACGGCATGGTCGATACGGTGCTTGAGATCGACGCGGGTCTTATCACCAAGTACCGTGGTACCTATACCAACTTTGAGCGACAGCGTGCCGAGCGTATCGAGCGGCAACGTGTTGCCTACGAGGCACAACAGGCGGAGATCGAGCGCACCGAGGCTTTCATCACACGTTTTCGCTATAAGGCGTCAAAGGCAAGGCAGGTGCAGGAGCGTGTCCACAAGCTCGAGAGGATGGAACGCATCGTCGCGCCTCCAGCCGAGAAAAAGGTCACCTTCCGCTTCCGTCAGCCTCCTCGCACGGGCGATGTCGTCATCAGGCTGGAAGGGATCCACAAATCCTTCGGTTCGAATGTGGTCTATGGCGTTGATGGAAAAGGGATCGACCTGACCTTATATCGTGGCGAGAGGATAGCGCTTGTCGGCCCGAACGGCGCAGGCAAGTCGACGCTCATGAAGATACTTGCCGGTGTGCTGGAAGCGGATGCAGGCGTCCGCGAGCTTGGCGTCCATGCGGACGTGAGTTACTATGCCCAGCACCAGCTCGAGGGGCTTAACCGCAATCATACCGTTTTCGAAGAGCTTGACGATATAGCTCCCGGTTGGACGATAGGTGAGGTGCGCGGCTTGCTTGGCGCCTTCCTCTTTGCCGGCGATGATGTGCACAAGAAGGTCAGCGTCTTGAGTGGTGGTGAGAAAAGCCGTCTTGCATTGGCAAAAATGCTCGTCCAACCCACTCCGCTTCTGTGTCTCGATGAGCCGACCAACCATCTGGATATCGCAAGCTCGAACATACTTGAGGCGGCCCTGAAGGCTTTCGAGGGGACGCTTGTGCTCATCACCCACGACCGCCATCTGATCCGCGCGGTCGCAAACCGCATCATCGAGGTCAAGGACGGGCGCATTACGAGCTACGTGGGCGATTATGATTATTATTTGTTCAAGACGGAAGGCGATGGTAGCGCTGTTGGGTCTCAGGCTGTATCCGGCAAACCCAAGCAACAACCGCAGCAGCAACCAGTGCAACAACCCTTGCAACAACCCAAACAGCTAACGCAGCAGCAAGGGAAACAAGAGGCACTATCTCCTGTATTAGAAACAACGGGCCCCAAGACCAAAGAACAGAAGCGGCTGGAGGCAGAGGCACGCAACAAGGCATACCGTCTGCTTAAAGGAGAGCGTGAGCGTCTGCCCAGGCTTGAAGCAGAGCTTGACGCGGCGCAAAGCCGCCATGATGAGTTGGTAAAGCTCATGGCGGATGAGGCCTTATATCAGGACAAAAGCGCTTTCGATGCCGCGCTGGCAGAATACAGTGAGCTGCGACGACGGATACCCAAGTTGGAAGCCGAGTGGTTTGACCTGACCCATCAGATCGAGATGACGCTTGAAGCGGTCAGCAGCAGTCTCGCATAAGCCATGCGCTTGAACTTGAAGCGGTCAGCAGCGATATCGCATAGGCGTGCCTGATAGTAACACCTGATGAAACACTGTGCTGTGACGTCATACGAAGGCAGACAGTTGTGATACCGTATACCAGTCACATTCAAAGGAAATGAGGTTTCGTGTTAGATTTTTTTAATATATCGATCTATTCGCTCATCAGTTTTCTGTGCTTCATCCCCGCCATCGTCGTTCATGAAGTGTCGCATGGTTTTGTCGCATATAAACTGGGAGACCCGACCGCTAAATCGAAAGGTCGTCTAACTCTAAATCCTTTGGCTCATGTCGATATATTCGGCACGGTGATTATGCCTATCATGCTTGCTTTGGCGGGCGGGCCGGTATTCGGATATGCCAAGCCGGTTCCGTACAACCCGATGTATTTCAAGAATATCCGAAAAGGGGAGTTCTATACCGGCATGGCTGGACCGGCGTCGAACATCCTCATGGCGCTGGTGGGAATCATCATAGCCCGGATCGTTTACTTGCTTCCTCCGTCCGACTTTGCCATCTGGGTTGTAGTAGTCTGCTACTACTTTTCCATGGTCAACCTTTGTCTGGCGTTCTTCAACCTCATCCCGTTGCCGCCCCTGGATGGCTCGAGTATCATCGCGTTATTCTTGTCCGATCGGGCATTGCGTCAGTATTATAGGATCCAGCGATTCGCCCTGCCTGTACTATTTGTAGTGATTTTTATCGTTCCCTACTTTCTTGGATTCAACATCATCGGGCTTTACCTCGATGTGACTGCCGGTGCGATTGTACGGCTGGCATTTGGATTTTAAGACAGGCGCCAAGGAGATACAGTTTGCAAGCGTCGGATACGTATAGAAAGAAGCAGGTTTCATGAGGAAGGTTCTATTAACTGGTGACAGGCCGACGGGGCAGCTGCATCTAGGGCATTTTGTCGGTTCGTTGCGCAACCGTGTCGCGCTTCAGAATTCGGGCGATTACGACTGTTTTGTCATGATTGCCGACGTCCAGGCGCTCACCGATAACTTCAAGAGTCCGCAAAAGGTGCGCGATAATGTCTATGAGGTAGCGCTTGACTACCTGGCGGTCGGGCTCGACCCAAAAAAGACCACTATTTTTATCCAGTCGCTCATACCTGCGCTCGCTGAGCTTACCATCTATTATATGAACCTTGTCACCGTAGCGCGGCTCCAGCGCAACCCCACGGTCAAGACCGAGATACAGTCCAAGGGATTCGGAAAAGCATTGCCCACAGGCTTTCTGGTCTACCCGATCAGCCAGGCTGCCGACATCACCTTCTGTAAGGCGCACGTTGTGCCGGTAGGCGAGGACCAGCTACCGATGATCGAGCAGACGCGCGAAATTGTTAGAACTTTTAACAGTATTTATGGAGACGTGCTCGTCGAGCCCGAAGCCCTCATCCCTTCTGATGAGAAGTCACGCCGTCTGCCGGGCATCACCGGTAATGACACCAAGATGAGTAAGTCGTTGAACAACGGCATATATCTGGCTGATGACCTTGATACCCTGCGGGCAAAGGTGCGCCAGATGTACACCGACCCCGGGCATCTCAAGGTAAGCGACCCCGGCAAGATCGAGGGCAACACGGTCTTTACGTATCTGGATGTGTTTGCCACCGACACGGCGTATGTGGCAGAGCTGAAGGAACACTACCAGCGCGGCGGGTTGGGGGATGTCAAGGTCAAGGGATATCTGCTTGAGGTGCTCGATGGCATCCTGGCTCCCATACGTCAGCGTCGCGCTGAGTATGCAAAAGACCCTGCTGCTGTTTATGAGGTGCTCAAAGAGGGGACTGCCTATGCCAACGAGGTCGCAGCTGCCACGCTTGCCGAGGTGCGTGCTGCGATGAAGATCGATTACTTTGGATAAGCCATGTCATACCGTGTGAGGATAGAATCGTTTGAGGGGCCGTTCCAGCTGCTGCTTGCGCTCGTAAGCGAGCAGAAGGTCGATATCGGCGCGGTTTCGGTCTCAGAGGTTGCCGACCAATACCTCGCCTATCTGGATACGATACGCGATCTCGACATGGA
>WQXX01000101.1 GCA_009781535.1 Coriobacteriia bacterium
AGCCTCGATGGCGCTTCAGACATGCTCACGCTGCGGAGCTCAGAACGCCTTGGCGGTCCGGTTCTGTAACAACTGCGGAAACAACCTTTCCCAACCAGCCGCACCACCTCCACCGCCCGCCGGCTTTTGCGGCGCCTGTGGGTACAAAAACCAGCCGGGAACCAAGTTCTGCGGAAGCTGCGGCAATAAACTGGGCTGATTGCCAAGGCAGCTGAACAGACCAGGCTGATCGCAAACACGACAAACATCAATAAGGAGGCGGCATCATGAACCTGCCGATTAATATGGATGGTCCATCCGCAAGTTTGCAGACGTCCTCAGAAGAGCCTGGATCCGATACCGAGGCTCCTGTATTCGAATACACAGCGCAGGCGACCTCACCGCTGGTCAATGGCGAAGTCAAGCTCAGGATCAACAAAAACGGTCTGTTGGCAACCACGCTGTTTGATGTTGTCGAGGTGCCCTACGCCGAAGTCAATGCCTTGGAGCTTGCCGATTACAACGTCATTGTGCGTGCCGATAGCGGAACGTATGTCTTTTCCCGCATGGGAAGCTGGTGCGAGCCCTTCTATACCGCGCTTTGCGATGCCTACAACAGCGCGGTATTACGCTCCCTGTTCATTTCTGGCAAGCCGACGATAACGTCAAAGTGTGATTATCGCTACACAGAGGGCCGTTTTTCCGGCAGCGGCCTGGCTCCTGTCCACGTGTACGGGAACAACGTAACGGCGCTGCCGCCCGATCTGGGGGCACGGCGTGTTCCTTTGTGTTTTGTGCGCGCGATGGACAAGGGCGATTATGAATTGACCTTAAGCCTGGATACCGGCGAGACCTACTCGTACGCCCGCATGGGTTATGATACGGCGCCGGTCGAGGCAGCGATAGAAAAGAATATCCGTGCCCTGCGTGAGAAAACGCTGACAGCAGTCAAGGAGATCGATCTGTCTCTGACCACTACCCAGGCTTCGCAGCTTGCAAAACTCACACCAGAAGGCGCGGCTGCCCCCTTTGGGCAACTGGCTGCAATCGCCCCCTCGTTTACGAAAGCCTTGGAGAAAAAGATAGCCGCCACGCGCGCCGCAGATAGTTATAAGGTGTTCAAAGAGCTTTGTGACCCGACTCAGATATGGGTTGGCTTTCGCAGAATCGAGGCAGCAAAAGATGGTGACGGCGATGCAGATGGCACAGCAGGTGCATTGGGCGGTATGCTCGGCGGTTTGGCGGGCGGTTTGGCGGGCGGTTTAGGAAGCGGCTTGGCGGGCGCAGGCGGTCTGATAGCCAACCTCGCAAACAGCCTGGGCGGCAGTCTTGGTGGTGGCAGTTTTGGTGGCGGCAGTCTTGGTGGCGGCAGTCTTGGTGGCGGCAGTCTTGGCGAGGGCAGTTCCAGCGACGGCGCTGCCAATAACGAGGAGGCGCCTTTGCCTTCTGATCCTTTCCTGCTCTGGATGATTGCCCCATCCCCCGATGGACGCCTGGCTGTGGTCGAGTTTGCCGAGGCTAACTCCGCCACCTTCGTCTATCGCACAGGCGGCGATTTTGCCGCGTTTGCCCGACAGCTGAACAAAGCCTTGGAGGCTATCAGTTTCAAGCGTGAGGTCATCCGTTTGAGTTACGACGAGCTGCGCAAACCGGAGAATGCCATCTACTATATGGCTGCCAAACGAACCGTTGCTTTGCAGTTCGTCCGTGCGAACTTTGTCGGGCGTATCGTCCATTCGTCTCCAGAAACCTGGAAACGCAACCTGGTCGATCACTTCCAGCGGTAATCTGGATTATCCTGTCCGCTTCCTATAAAAGGCTTAAGCGTCCTACTTTTGCCAAAACAGATCTATCTCAGCAGCGATTTCATCAAAATCGCTGTGCAGCAGCTGTTCGGAAATCCGATCCAGCAGCTCTTTGGTCTTCGACGCCCAGGTTTTCTCCTCAAGACCTACCAGCGCTTTTTCGATCGCCTGTTCGTCGAACTCGTTGCTCGCATCATGTATGACACGCAACATCTCTTCCAGATAGACCTTGTCTTCAGCGATTTCTTCGTCGGCAGCTTCGTTTTTCTGCGGAACGAGCTCATCCGTAAATGCCCTTAATGAGCGGATGAACGCAGGAGTTTCGGTGATGACGATGTCGAGTTTTCCTTCCCGCGAGGCGGTTTCGAGCTTAAGCGCTTCTGCAGAAAGATCCATCTTTCCCACGTTTGCCAGGGCGCTTTTCATGCCATGCACATTGATGGTGTAGGTTCGTAGCGTGTCCTCATCACTGTAGTCGTCTTTTTCGACAGCGGCCTCCAATGCTTCAAGCGCCTTGCGGGCGTCTCGAACAAAGATGTCGGCAAACTTTTGACTGATTGCCGGCTGCGCGTTCTGGTCAGCTGACTTCCCGTTACGTGCATCAGCCTTGTTTTTAGCTTCTGCTTGCGCCCTTGCTGCTTCGATGACCTCTAGCGGCTGCTTGTCGCGAATCAGCTTGTTTAAAACATTGTTTAGTTGGCGGATATCGATCGGCTTGGCGATGTAGTCATCAAAGCCGTTTGCCAAGAAGATGTCTGCCTGCCCCGCCACGGCGTTTGCTGTCAGGGCAACAATGGGAAGATCATAGCCCATATTACGGATGATCTTGGTCGCCTCGACGCCATCCATTTTCGGCATCATATGATCCATGAACACGATGTCGTACACCTTGCCGTTTTGAATCTTCTCTATCGCGGCAAAGCCACTCGCAGCTGCGTCGACCGTCAGTTCATACGGCAGTAAAAGCCCTCGCGCAACATAGATGTTCGTTTCAACGTCATCCACGATCAGGACGTTGCCATAAGGCATAGGCTCACGAGTGATCTGCACCCGTTTCATCTGCGAGCGGCTGCTTTGGCGGAACTGGCGCAGGTTGTCGGCGATCTCCTTGCCAACACATGCGTCTCCTATCTTTACTTGTGGTATGAGCACGGTAAAGGTGGAACCCTTGCCCGGCTCACTTTCAATGTGAATCTCTCCATCCATCAAGCGCACAAGGTTGCGGGTAATGCTCATGCCTAAGCCGGTGCCTTCTGTTGAGCGATTGGTCTCCATATTGAAGCGGGCATATTCATCAAACAGTTTGGCGATCTGCTCCTGGGTCATGCCCTGGCCGGTGTCGCTGATGGCAAAGACCAGGGTGATGTCGTCGCTACCGTCTGTTGCTTCTGCAGAAACCGACAGCTTCACGTTGCCTTGTGCCGTGTATTTTATCGCGTTCGACAACACGTTGTTCAAGACCTGTTTGATGCGCAGCTCGTCGCCTATCAATATCGCCGGCGTTGCTTCATCCACATTAATCGAGAAGTCGATCGGCTTGCTGCCGATGCGCATCATGTTCAATTGTGCGGTGTCGCTGATAAGGCTCGCTGGCTCGTATTTGTTGACGTCCAGTTCCAGCTTGCCAGCCTCGATTTTTGAAAGGTCAAGGATGTCGTTGATGATGCCGAGTAATAGGTCGCCGGACGTATAGACCCGCTCGAATGCTTCCCGTGTCTTCTGGTCAAGGTCGAGGTTCTGGAGCTGGATCTCGGTAATCCCTAAAATCGCATTCATCGGCGTGCGGATCTCGTGACTCATCGTGCTGAGGAACGTGCTCTTTGCTTTGTTGGCAGCCTCTGCCTCGATCTTCTGCCGCTCTGTGTCAAGCAGGATGTTCTTTGTGTCCGTGATGTCAATCAATGCGCCTGCCGTATGAACCACATGACCTTCCTCGTCACGGATCGCCTCGCAGGTATCATGGACATATATGTAATCATTGTTCTTTTTTTGTATCCGATATTCCACGTCATAGGGGGTTTTGCCAGTCTTGTCGTACATGAATCTGTCAAATGCCTCTAAGGTCTCCTCGGCGTCGTCAGGATGCAGTCTGTCGCTCCAGCTGTTGAGCTCGTTGGGAAACTCGATTTCATCCTCAAAGCCCAGCATCTGCCTGAATTCCTTTGACCATGTGAAGGCATACGAGGGTTCTGCCAGTTGGTCTGTTGGCTCGTTCGGGCCGGCTGGGTCGTTCGAGCCGCCCAAGTTGACTGGGTCGTCCTTGATCGTCTTCATGTCCCACAAGCCGATTTTTGACGCTTGAACCACAAGGTTTAACTTGGTGAGCTGAAGTTTGTTTAGCTCATGCGCGTGGGCAAGCTCCATCTCCCGCTTATGGATGTCGGTCAAGTCAAAAACATAACCGACGATGGCAAAGCTGTCCTTGTAGGCAATTCGCTTAAATTCGACGTCCAGGTTCTTTTTTACGCCTCCTATGTATATTTCGGTCTCGAAGGCGACATAACCTTCGGTTGCGGCGGTCATCAGCCTGTGCGCCAGCGGAATCGACGCATGCCCGTCTGGCTGGAACGCCGGAATACTCTCCATCATACGCGCCACAAAACCAGATAGCATCTCCTCCTTTTTTTCAAACCCAAAGAATTCCAGCGCGGCGGGATTGCAGTCCACAACCCTGAACTTGTCGTTGAACATGACATTGATGTGGGAGTTGGCGTCAAACATCGCCGAAGTGGTGATCTGCGCGGATGCTAATTCATGGACGGCGGTCTCAGCCTGCTCTAAGGCGGCTTTCAGCTCCTTTTGGATCCGCGTCAGTTCGGTGATATCGTCGATTTTTGCGACTACTCCTGTCGCCTCGCCGTTTTCATCAAAGAGCGGCGTTGTTGTCATGAAGAGAGACTTGCCGTTCGCCTCAAAAGACCATTCCTGTGGCCCATCGGTCAGGGTCTTTCTCAGGTTGATCATGATGTGTTTGTACTCGTCTTTTATCAGCGCCGTGCTAAGGTCCTGCCCCTCGAAGAACAGGTCCTTGTCCACCAGTTTTGGAACAAGCAGGCCATCGAAAAGAGTGAT
>WQXX01000102.1 GCA_009781535.1 Coriobacteriia bacterium
ATCGCCGTGAGGTCTACATATTCTCGAAACTGAATGAGAAATCGCTGGTTCTTGCAAAAAGCGTTTTAGCGCACTATATCGGACAGCAAGGTGGAGGCGTACATAGGAAGAAAGCCTCTGACGCAAACGCCGCAAGCCAAGACCACGGCATAAGCCAAGACCACGGCATAGGCCAAGAAGCAGCTTCGGGAAAAAAGAAAAAGGGGCTTCCGCTCATCATTTTTACCGACGTCGTCGTCGAGAGTAAGAAACCTGTAGATAAACTCTACCAATCCGCCTGCGATATGAAATGTATCTGCTTTAAGCAAGATATTCTTTCCGTCCGGTTCGACCTTCACTCAAAGAAGGCAAAGATGAACTTCGTGCTCATCGGAGATGACAGGATTGAGAACAATGGTCAGGCTCTCCGCCTGCTCGGTAGCCCGTATGCCTCCAAAAGGACTGACGCCCTCAAACCGCTTCATGACAAGCCTGGCGCCAAGGAAAAGCCTGATTACTCCAAGCGGAATCCGGCGATAACAACCTTGTACGTCTTTGACGCAACCAAGGAAAGCGAGCTTTTACTGGACGGAAAACAAGGGTCTATGACCATCCGCAGGATAAACCGCGTGAGGCAATTCGTGCATTACTTCCTTTGGGATTATCTTTGGGATAAGGAGACAGGAGCGCATACCCTGTTTGATACAGCCGTAGAAGTCGATGGAAAAAAGCACATCACGGTGCTGCTTGTAGGTCTTGGAAAGACCGGGATTGCTCTGCTTAAGTCGCTTGCCTGGTTTTGCCAGATGGACGGTTATGAGCTGAAGATACATGCGTTGGATACTAATCCTCGCGTTGCGAAAAGGCTTGGATTCGAGTGCCCCGAGCTGTTAGCAGAGCAGCACAATCATAATTTCGACCCTGATGAGGCCGTGTATTCCATCAGCGTCCATCCAGGAATCGACGCTTACAGCGAGGACTTTGCGGAGCTCGTCAGCTCACTAGCAGCTGACGCCACGTTTGCCTTTGTATCGCTGGGCGATGACGAGGTTAATGTGGAGACGGCGGTCAATCTCCGCATCCTGTTCAAACGCGCGGGGCATAAGCAGGTCGACAAGCCGGTCATCTATTCGGTGGTGCATGACTCGGAGCGTGTCTCGAAGCTGAAAAACCTTGCAAACTATTCGGATGACGATTATGGGATTCATCTGATCGGCGACAATCTGGATCTGTTCTCGTATCAGATGGTCTTCGACCCTCGCCTTGAGAACCTGGCTGCACAGGCGCATATCCAATGGACGCTTTCTGAAGAGGAGAACAGGAACCTTGCGCATGTCGCTGAAAAGGCCGCAAGGCGTGAGAAGCTGACAGAAGAGGAGAAACAGGTAGGGGAGAGAGCGCAGGTGTTACGTGCAGGGTATTGGGGCAAGGAATACTACCGACATTCCTCGATTGCCCGGGTCATACATGAGAAGGTAGTGAACAAGTACGGGCCGTCATCGAGTGATGATATTGCAAAGCTCGAAAGCCGGCGATGGAATGCCTATATGCGCTCAGAGGGATTCGTCTATAACGATGAGCGAAACAATCTTGCCAAACAGCATCATCTGCTTATCCCGTATAGCAAGAAACCTCGAGAAGAACAGGCTAAGGACTACCGCGGCTTTAAACGTGAGCCAGAAAGCACCGATTAAAGCCTAAGCCACTGCGAATCGGTAATCGTCCCTGCGTGCTCCATCAACCTGGCATCATCGCAAAGGCCACCCTGATCTTTTGGTAGTCAGCATCGCTCAGCCAATAATCGCCGATTGCAACATCAAACTCTGGTGCGAACTCATATACGGTAAAGGACTGTGTCGATATCCGGTAGAGGACGACCACATTATCATCATTAGCCGTAGCGATTACCTCCGTGATTAACGAGTAGAGGGTATCGTACAAATCAGTGGTGTCTTTGTCGAACCAGACCCAGTCAGCGTACGTGATGAAGATATCGCCCGTCATGATACCCATCGTATCATCTTCACTTGTAAAAGGATCCATGTCAATGGCAACTGCATAACGCGTGAGCTTCTCTCCATTGGCATTCAGGAGGTATACGTCAATCGGCTTACCAAATTCGTTGAATTCCGTCACGATTGACGCGTAGCCTTCCCGGCCGTTTATTGGCTTTCCGTCGGTGCCAAAGTACCGTACCATGGTAGCATTGCCATGCGCATCGACCTCGAAGACAACAACTGAAATGCCTTCTTCGTTTAATGATGGCTTACCGTCAGTGCCAAAATAGCTTGATTTGATCAGGTTGTTGCGATCGTCATACTCGAACGCGATGACGGCAGCCCCATCGTAACCATTAACGAGCTCACCTTGGACGCCGAAGAAAGACATCTTGGTCACGTTACCGCGTTCGTCGTACTCGCCCTCCATAACGGCATAACCTTCGTAGGTCAAAACGAGCTCATCCGAAAGTCCATAGTATGCGATTCGAGTAATGTTACCGCGTTCATCAAACTCGGATGTAAGACTAGCGTATCCTTCGTCATTCAGAGTCAGTTTTCCGTCGAGGCCGTAGTAACGATGGGCGGATACATTTCCTCCACTGTCAAAATCGTACTCTACTGCCGCACACCCATCCGCGCCCAGAATCGGGTTTCCATCTTTGCCCAAGTACTCGATCCGCACCATGTTGCCGCGCTCATCGTAGTAGTTCAGACGAGTGGCAAACCCACCGCCGATGATGATGGGCATGCCTTTTGTATCAAAGAACGACATGCTGGTGATGTTGTCCTTCTCGTCGTATACAGCTGTCCACGATGCGTATCCGTACACATTGATGATCGGCATATTGTTCTCGCCGAAATACTCTTCACGGATGCGGTTCCCTCGATCGTCAAACGTCATTCTGTGAGACGCATAGCCATCGTTGTTCAACAGCGGGTTATTCTCCCTATCAAAGAAAGCCTCAAAGATATGGTTACCGCGCTCGTCGTATTCAATCGTCTCGATGGCATGACCGCTAATAATAAGGGTTAACCTGTTGTTATCATCAAAATAAGACTGCCGGATCATCCGGCCGTTGTTGTCATATTCCTTTGTGATGACAGCTGCACCGACAACATGCTTTACAGGTTCGCCCTCGCGATTAAAATACTCAACGCTGATGAAATTGCCCTTCTCGTTGTACTTCAGCACCGAGTAAGAATACCCGGAACCCATGATGGTCGGAGCGCCGTTCGCATCGAGGAAGGACTTGCGGATATTGTTGCCGTTCGCATCGTAGGTCAGTTCCTGGACCATCCAGCCCTGGTCGTTTAAGGTGAGGTTTCCTTGCGGATCAAAGTACTCTATCCGAACGCGTCGGCCAGCCTCATCGTAAAAGATCCGTTTTCCTGCGACGTTTTTCTTTGTGGCGGAATAACCGTTACCGCTCAAACCGAGATACCGGATTTCAATTGGCCGCCCGAGCGCATCAAGTGTGTACTCCAAACCACCGATCCCATCCGCGTCAAGAATGGGGGTTCGGCGATCCCTCATGTAGACGATTTTTGTGATATACCCATTTGCGTCATACTCGATATCGTAGCGCGCGATGTCGCTTCTCTGGCTTCCTATCGACGAGAAGTTAAGGTCGAACATTCCAGTCTCAGTGCTTGTGGTGGTTCCAGAAAGCGTCTTGATGGAGCTGTCGACTGCGCTTACCTGGAAATCGCTGGACTTGAGGTCGGTGGTGTAGACCTGCGTGGTCAGCACCCTGCCATTGTTATCGACGTATTCGACGTACTCGATGCGCCCGTCATCCCGGTAGTAGAACCGCATGATCATCGGGCGGTCTTTGAACTCGTCTTCGAGGTGCTCCATCGGTGTGCCGGCGGAGTTGGCATAGATAAGCGTGCGGACAAGCCGTCTCTGGGTGACAATCGTGTAGTGACCCTCCATGGAGGCGATTTCCTTCTTGGTAAGCCTCCCGATCCCTTCCGGCACCCCCCAACGCATAACGTAATCCGCATAATAACTCTCATGTGGCGCGAGGTAATCCCACGCCAGGTATCCTGAGAGGGCTGCGATGATAAAAGCAAGCACTGCTGCGGCGCTTACAAGAAGGTTTTGACGCTTGCGGCGTTGCTCGTGGCGCCGTTTGAGTTGATCGAACTTGATGTCCAACAAACCGGCGACCACTCTGAGGAAGGCGTCGTTTTTTCCCAACTCAGGGATGGAGACGCCGAGGAGCTGTTCATCTTCAGGCAGTCGCAGCGCGGGCGGGAAGCACTCGTTTGCATCTCCGCTGTTGGGAATGCCTTCCACGATAAGTGGGATGATGTCTTGTATGCGACCTGCGTCGATGAAGCGTTGCACCTCCTTGTTGACCCATTCCGAGCGTGCAGAGGCGGGGGAGCAGAGCACGATGAGTTTCTTTGATGAGTTGAGCTGCTGATGAAGCGCCGACTGGAGTTGTCCGGTTGTCAGGTCGGTCTTGTCGCGGAAGATCGGTTGGATCTTTTTAGGTAGCGACTGCTCCTCTTTTCGCAGTACCGTCGGAAGACGGTACTGCTCAAGTTTCTTCTGTAGCCATTTGGCCCATTCCTCGTTTCTTCGGCTGTAACTGATGAAGGCGTAGTACTCATAGGCTTGTCCTACTTGTCCCACCTGAGCACGGGGTTGAACCGGGTTTGGTTGCTGCGCAGGAGCTTGCACTGGAGTTGTTGATTGCGCAGGAGCTTGCACTGGAGTTGGCTGAAGTGGAGCGGCCTGTACCGGAGTTGGCTGCTGCTGAGTGGGCTGCACTGGAGTTGTTGATTGCGCAGGAGCTTGCACTGGAGCCTGCACCGGAATTGGTTGCA
>WQXX01000103.1 GCA_009781535.1 Coriobacteriia bacterium
GTGTACCTACACCGATGTATATACCTTCCATCTTCTCTATATGAAAATGGGGGAATACTTTGACAAGAACCCCTACAAGACGATCGGCGCATTCAATATCATACCGATAAACGCCTGGGTCTCGCTTGTGGGCTCGACACGTCCCGAGGCGCAGGATGAGTATATCGATGCCTTAGCCCGCTCAATCCCTGATGTGTCAAATATCGGGAATGGGTGCTTCGTGGGAATCGATGACCTGGCACGCGGCGAGCTGTGTTTCTTCCGTGGGCAGTTGAATGAGGCTGAGCAGTATCTGAAACAATCGGTGGACAAGGCACAGGCACGCGACCAGTTCATCATACAGAACCGTGCTTTGGCGTACCTGATGCGAATCGCATTCTTCCAAGGGGATTTTGAGATGGCGACTGCACGCTTAAAGGATATGGAAACGATGCTCAGCGAGAAGGACTACGGCATAAGGTATACGATGTATGATATCGCCTATGCATTCTACAAAATGACCCTGGGAATGGCAGAGGATATCCCTGATTGGCTGAAGGGCGACTTTGTACCTTATGCCCATCCGACCTTCCTAGAAAACTATGGCAACCGGATTCGAGCGCAATATCATTATCAAAAGCGTCAATACAGCGCGCTTTTAGCCTATCTCGAAAATGAACCCAAAGAGACCATCCTGTTTGCCAGAATAGAGCAAAAGCTGCTGCAAGCCTTGTCGCTGTATCAGCTCAAGCGGCGCAACGAAGCAATTGCTGCCTTGACGGAGGCATACTATCTGGCTGAACCGAACGGTTTGACGGTATTCTTTACCCAATACGGTAAGGACATGCGTACGCTTACTGCTGCTGCCCGCAAGGACGAAACCTGCACGATACCGCGCGCTTGGCTGGATGATATCAACCGCAAGGCAGCCGGCTACGCGAAAAGACAGTCTCACATCGTAGCGCAGTATCGAGCAGCACATAATCTTGAGACAGGGATCGTGCTGACAAAACGGGAGATAGAGGTGCTGAACGACCTCGTAAAAGGGCTCTCCCGCTCAGAGATCGCAGCCAGCCAGAACGTATCGGTCAACACGGTGAAAATGCTTATGAGCAGTATGTACGACAAGCTCGGTGTAACAACCTTACCCGAAGCCATTCGCGTTGCTGTCGATCAGAAAATCTTGTGAGCCCCCCAATTTGCTGGAGGGCTCACTCTATGCTTATTAGGCTGCCGTCCACCCGCCGTCGATGTTGAGCAGCTGGCCCGTGGTAAAGGTAGAGGCATCTGAGGCAAAGTAGATCAGGGCGCCGTTGAGCTCATCGGGCCTACCCATGCGTCCCATCGGGCAACGGGCATTGATGAGCGCCAGCACGTTGGGATCGCTGGTTACGCCGCCGGTCATCTCGGAGGGGAAGTAGCTTGGGCCGATGGCATTGACCGTGATGTTGTACTTTGCCCACTCGACCGCCAGCTCCTTGGTGAGCATCATTACGCCACCCTTGGAAGCGCAGTATGCAGCGATAGGGAAGGAAGCCATCGTAACGCGTGAGTGGATGGAGCCGAGATTGATGATCTTGCCGTAGTTCTGCTCTATCATGACCTTGCCGACCTCGCGGCTCATATAAAAGACCGCGTTGAGATTGGTGTTGATGACACGCTCCCACTCCTCATCCGTATGGAGCTCAGAGGGGCTGATGGTGGCGACCCCGGCGTTATTGACCAGGATGTCGATACGCCCATAGTAGCCTTTAACAGCTGAAACGGCTTCCTTGATACTCTCGTTGTTATTGACGTCGCATTTGATTGCAAGTGCATCAGAACCTACTGCTGCTAATTCCAGTTTGAGTGCTTCGAGGTTTTCGATACGACGCGCGAGTAACGCGACGTTGGCGCCTGCCTGCGCAAGTACCGTGGCAAACTGCCTTCCAAGTCCCGAGCTTGCTCCCGTGACGATAGCAACCTTGCCAGTCAGATCAAAAAGGTTTTTCATGGTACTCCTAAAGTCTTTACTATCGTCGCCTCCCGGCGACTTTCATGTACCGCACACACTCCAAGAAAGCCGATACGTTAGTCGTATCAAACCCCGCTTATAAAACAATGTATGCTATTGTTAATGACGGCGCAACAAAGTGGCACTAAAAGGGCAGCATTAGATTGCGAGAGGAATACGACGTGTGTAGCCCCCGGGATGAAAGGGCGGCTACAGGGTGCGAACGGCGCTGGAATAGGTAATCCAATAAGGGATAAGGAGGCAAAAGAATGAGTTTTACCATTGATGAAGGGTGTCATGTTATTCAAGACATTAATACTGCGCCTGATTACGAGCTCAAACACACACCAAAACTGGAGATAATTAAAGGCGAAGACCTGATGCTTGTGCGGGTTACGATTGGGCTTAGAGGCATTGGGCATCCACAGACCGAGGAGCATTTTATCGAATGGATACGATTCTTTGTTGAAGGCGAGTTAATTGAAGAAGTGAGTTTCAAAGCCGGGGATGTGCCATATTTTGAGTATTCCGTTGTACCGGGAGCAGACTTCTTTGCCATGGCATCGTGCAATCTCCATGGTATGTGGTTGTCTTATTCTGATTCCGAATAGGAATTATCAACACCCTGCTCCCGAAAAAGCTCCTTAAGCATCTCCGGGCCGGCGTTCGCGATATCCTTATCAATGCCGTAGGCGTCTGCTATGGCATTCGCCTGTGCTTTCCTGAGGTCAGAAGTCCCAAATAGACCCTGCTTTTCGAGCAGATCGGCTTCGAAATACAAAGCGCGTACCACATAACCACCAAGTTCGGCGTCAAAGTTGCCGAGCGCAAGCATCGAAACGATAGACTCAGGGGCAAGCGAGAGCAGCGTTTTAGGCTCGATATCCACCGCATCGCCGATGGCGCGTTCGATGTCCTCGCGCTCAGCATCAAAGTCATCGTATTGCCGTAGCCATGAACGGCGCAAGACGGTACCCAGCTGCAGGATCATACGCATTATGTAGTCGTTTTCGAACACACCTACTCCTTATATCTCGAGCTCATCAAAGACCAACTGCTCGGAAGCGTTAACGCTCAGAAGCTTTTGAGAATCTTTTCTTGAAAGCTCTGCCTTGGCCAAATCGCCTGGATATGCGATACCACAGTGCTCAAATGCACGTTCGGTAGCTACGCGACCTTTGGGCGTCCGCTGTAGCAGACCCTGTTGCAGCAGGTAGGGCTCATACACGTCCTCAACCGTATCCGCATCTTCGCCCAGGGCATTTGCAAGAGTCGTCAAGCCGACAGCTCGCCCACAAAACGTCGAAGTGAGCAGCCCGAGTATCTTGTTGTCCATAAAATCAAGTCCGAGGTTGTCAACCTCAAAGAAAGAAAGCGCCTCAGCGGCAACGTCTTCGCTGATGATTCCACAGGCTCGAACTTCGGCAAAATCGCGCACCCGTTTGAGCAGACGGTTGGCAAGACGTGGGGTACCACGGCTACGCCTTGCAATCTCACAGGCGCCCTCATGGTCTATCGATACGCCCAGAAGCATAGCGGAACGTACGACGATGTCATTCAGCTCAGCAGGGGAGTAGTAATCCAACCTGAACGCCATGCCAAAGCGATCGCGCAGCGGGCCGGTTAAAAGACCGGTGCGGGTTGTTGCGCCGATGAGGGTAAAGTGTGGTATCTCAAGGCGCAGCGAGCGAGCCGCGGGGCCTTTTCCGATGATGATATCGAGGACAAAATCCTCCATAGCTGGATATAAGACCTCCTCGACGTTGCGGTTAAGCCGGTGTATCTCGTCGATGAAAAGCACATCGCCACGCTCGAGATTGCTCAATATGGCAGCGAGGTCTCCCGCACGCTCGATAGCCGGACCGCTTGTCGCCTTAAAAGACGTGCCAAGTTCGTTGGCTACCACTCCTGCAAGCGTTGTCTTGCCGAGCCCTGGAGGACCGGAGAACAGGATGTGGTCGAGCACCTCGCCTCGACCTTTTGCCGCTGCGATAAGCACATCGAGGTTATCCTTGACGCGAGTCTGCCCCAGATAGTCTCGCAGATACTGTGGGCGTAATGAACGATCAAGACCAAGATCATCTTCAGTAAAACCAGGTGCGAGGATGCGGGAAGCATCTTCAGAGGAACGTGTATCGGAAGTATTAAGACCTGCGCGATAGCTCTCGGATTCCCAGGCTGCCATGGTGCATCATCCTCCCAAGCGCTTGAGCGCATAACGAATCAGCGCCGAGGTGCTGGTATCGGCGCCGTCATAACCCTTAAAGGCTGCCTGAATCTCTGCAGTGGTAAAACCCATGCCAAGCAGGGCGTCGCGTGCGTCGGTGCGCTCGGGCAAAGTCGGGCTTTGCCCGAGCGCACCGGAATCTTCGGCAAGTTCGAGTATGCCCTTCAGTTCAAGGACGATGCGCTGGGCGGTCTTTTTTCCGATTCCAGGAACGCTGGAAATCCGTGTGACATCCCCTTCGGCAATACTTTGAGAAAGCTCAGTGGGGCTGAAAGATGAAAGCGCAGAGAGCGCGACTTTAGGCCCGATGCCGGTAACGGTGACGAGCTTTTCAAACAACGCCTTCTCTTCTGTGCTCGAAAAGCCATACAGTGACACCACGTCGTCGCGGATCTGGAGCAAGGTAAAAATGGTGACTTCCGAGCCGATTGAACCTAACGAGGCGATAGAGTGAGTCGACATCGTGAGCTGATAGCCGATACCAGCGACTTCGACAGTCACACCACGGTTATCACGAGCAACGAGACGTCCGCGCAGGTAAGAGATCATCGAGGCGCCTTTCTCA
>WQXX01000104.1 GCA_009781535.1 Coriobacteriia bacterium
GTCCGTTTTCAACGGAACAGACACCCGAGGAGGTGTACGTATGACAAAAGAGGAAACCCGCGCAATCAGCTTTGACAGCCTGCTGGAGCAGCGGGGCGTCACGCGCCGTGACTTCATGGTACTTTGCGGTGGTGTCGCAGTCGCCCTTGGCCTGAGTCAGGCTATGGTGCCGACGATAGCTCACGCTATCGAAGAGAACGTCATTGGCAAGGCAACAGGCAAGCTTATGCCCGCACTTTGGCTTGAGCTTGCGTCGTGCACAGGATGTACCGAGTCGTTCGCGCAGGTTGATACACCTGACGTGGCGACGGTTGTGCTCGAACTGCTTTCCTTGAACTATGCCGAGACGCTCTCTGCAGGTGCCGGCCATTCATTGGAGGCGGCCAAGGATCAAACCATCGAGGCAGGCGGTTACGCTCTGCTCATCGAAGGCGCGATCATGGAGGGCTGGGACGGCAATGCACTGCGCATTGGCTGGGACGGCAAGAAAGAAACCTTCGAGGACGCCAAGGGCACAAACATCGTGCTACGCGCCGCGAAGAACGCTGCAGCAATCATCGCAACCGGGAGTTGTGCGGTCGATGGTGGCTGGCAAGCAGCCTATCCCAATCCAGGTGGAGCAATCGGCGTCCAGCTGTTTTTGGAGAAAGCCAAAAAGGAAGGAAAGATCGACACGATTCCGCCGATCATCAACCTTCCGCTTTGTCCAGCCAACCCTGAGCACGTTGTCGCCGTAGTCGTCGACGTATTGTTGCTCAAAGCTCTACCTGATCTCAACAAGCACAACAAGCCGAAGCTCATGTTCGATCAGACGATCCATGACAACTGCCCGCGCCGTGGGCATTTTGAGAATGGTGAGTTTGTCTATCACTTTGGCTCGAAAGAAGAAGCCTTAGGCTACTGCCTCTATCCGCTTGGATGCAAGGGGCCACAGACTAAGTCGAACTGCCCCGTTGTCCGCTGGAACCGTCGTGCGAGCTGGTGTGTAGAGTCGGGCGCTCCCTGTGCAGGTTGCGCAGTGGCTGATCCCACGAGACAGGGTCTCAACTGGGTCAACGTCAACTCTCCATTCCTAAAGCGGTTCAGGACTCTGAACCTCAGTGGGCTGCGCATCAATCCCACGACTGTTGCTTTTGGTCTCGGCGGCCTCGTCGTCGTTGCACTGGTTGCCCACGGCTTTGGTATGAAGGTCACGGGTCGCACCAAGGGTGGCGCACCGTTTGAGCTTGAGCGCAAATGGGACAAGAATAATCCCAAGGAGGCCCTTTGCAGCGTCGAAGCCGCACGCAAAGCCGCTGAGGTCCGGGAAAAGAGCGAATCCGTTGTAGACGCAGTCGAGGCTGCTGATGTTTCTGCAGAAGGAGGCGATAACTAATGCCTGTTCCTACTCCTACGGGAAAATCGGTCATCGACCCAGTCAACCGAATCGAAGGTCATCTACGTATCGACATGGAAGTCGTAAACGGCAAGGTCGATGACGTATGGGTCTCCGGCGGTCTGTTCCGCGGTATGGAACTGATCCTGGAGGGCCGGGAGCCTGCGGACGCGGCGTATATCAGCCAACGTATCTGCGGCGTTTGCCCAGTCTCACATGCCCATGCTTCCTGCTTTGCAGGTGAGAAGAGTTTCGGTATCGAGATTCCCAACACAGCACGTATCATCCGCAACATCATCGAAGGCGCGCAGTTCCTCCACTCACATATCTTGTGGTTCTACAATCTTGCCGCCTTGGATTACGTCAATCCGCTCGAACCGGTTCTGGCTGCCATGTCAGGCACCGTGCTCGACCAGAAGAAGACCAATGACCTCGCTGCTTCAGCGCTTGCGCTTGCAAACGAGGCAGGAACCTCACCGGCAGACTTCAAGGCTCTGCTCAATCGTCTTTGGGGTTTCTACAACAACGGGCAGCTCTCCTTGTTCTCGGGCAACTGGTTCGACACCAAGGACGAAGCCTACAAGCTTCCTACCGAGCTTAACCTCATCGCGACGGCACATTATCTCGAGGCCCTCGAGATTCAGGCGATCGCCAGCGAGATTTCGGGCATCATCGGCGGTAAGATGCCGCACATCATGAGCTCAATCCCAGGTGGCACCACCTTTGTTCCTACCGAGGAAAAACTCGATGACATCCTCTTCCGCGCCAAGCGGATCAAAGAGTGGATCGTCAATACCATGATCCCCGACACCTATGCCATCGCACCGTTCTATCTGGATGTTGCCGGCTATGGCGCAGGCGTCAAGCGCTACATCGCATGGGGCGTTTTCGATCGTCCGAGCCGCAACCCAGCCGAGCGTTATCTGCCGGGTGGCGTGTGGGGATTCGAAGACGGTGCAGGCAAAGTTGCCATGTGGGACGAGACAAAGATCACCGAGACTACGGTACATTCGTGGTATTCCGATGACGGTACCCCAGTCAACCCGCGCCAGGGCGTCACAGAGCCGTTCTTCCCGAGCGATGGGCCAGAAGCTTACGACCGCAGAGGCAAGTATACGTGGAGCAAGACGCCGCACTATGACGGCAAGCCCTACGAGGCTGGCGGACTCGCGCGTTTGCTCGTTGCGTACAACAAGGGCAATGCCTTCGTCAAGACCAATATCGACAAACTTCTCTCCTTCCTGTCCAAAGCCGCTGGCGCCAATCTTGGAGCTGGCGCACTGGCATCGACGCTTGGCCGTACCGCTGCTCGTAACATCGAGACGCTGTATGTGGCAACGTTGATGGAAGAATGGATCATGGAGCTCATCGAGGCTCTCAAGTCTGGCGACAGCTCGACCTTTACTGAACCCAAGCAGTACACTGGCGAAGGTTCCGGTATGTGGGAAGCCCCACGCGGCGCGATCTATCACTATGAGAAGATTGCCAATGGCAAGATCAAGAAGTATCAGATCATCATCCCGTCGACGTGGAACATCGCGCCGCGTGACGAGAATGGCGTCCGTGGGCCGATGGAGACAGCGCTCATGGGTGTGCCGGTAGGCGACCTCGACAAACCGATCCATGCACTGCGTACGGTTCACAGCTTCGATCCCTGCATCGCCTGCGCGGTGCACATCAGCGAACCAGCGACAGGCAAGAAGTTCTCAACCGTTACGAGCCCTTGGGGGGTGAAGTAATATGGCACACCTCGCACACTACAAAGAAGCACATCCAATGCCCTTTGTCATTACCCATTGGGTTAACCTCATTGCGATGATCTTCCTTATCATCACAGGGTTTTATATCCACTATCCGTTTGTAGCCGGATTCATGAGTGTGGCGCGTGGCGCGCACATGTTCTTCGCGTTCGTCATCCTGATCAACGTGATTGTCCGCATCATTTTGGCCTTCATCCTCAAGTCATCACCTGCAGGCGGCACCCGTACGGTTGCTCCGGACTACAAAAACTTCCTTCCGCAGAAGGATAACCGCCATCAGCTCGGCGCATGGCTCAAGTACTATCTGTTCATGAAGAAGGATCACCCGCTGGGTGCGAAGTTCGGCGTACTGCAGAAGATCTCGTATCTTGCAGTTCCGTTCCTGATCCTCATCATGGGCTTCACGGGCTTCTGCCTGTGGGTACCTACGATGGACCTTTGGCCATTTGCCACATTCACCGGCCTGATCGGTGGCCTCATGGTCATCCGTATCGTCCACTACTACCTCATGTGGGTCTTCATCCTGTTCACTTTCATCCATGTGTATCTGGCCAACGTCGAGGGCTTTGCCCCCACGAAGCTCATGTTCCTGCACAAGGAGCATGGTGGCCTGATCTATGATCCTGAGGTGCACAACATCGTGGGAGAAGACGATATGGGCGAGGAGCACTAGTACTGGCTCAGCCCTTCTAAAGACCATTCAGGTCTTGAGTTCTAAATTTGCAGGCCGCCTTTCAGGCGGCCTGCGTTATTATGGTGCACATGAAACAAGCGAGACATACCGAGTCTATTGATGGCGAGTGTGCTGTGGATAAGCGCGCTAGCGATGAGCGCGTTTGCAGTAAAAGCACTGGCGACGAGCGCATTAGCAGTAAAAGCACTGGCGACGAGCGCGTTTGCAGTAAAAGCACTGGCGGCGAGCGCATTAGCAGTAAAAGCACTGGCGGCGAGCGCATTAGCAGTAAAAGCACTGGCGGCGAGCGCGTTTGCAGTAAAAGCACTGGCGGCGAGCGCATAACGGTGCTTGGCGTTGGTAATATCCTCAAACTCGACGAGGGTGTCGGGCCTCATGTTATCACCGAGCTTATTCGAGGATACGAATTTCCTGAAAATGTCTTGGTCTTTGACCGGGCGACGATGGGGATGCAACTACTGAGCGATCTTAACTCCTGTGGTGTGCTTCTCGTTGTTGATGCGGTGGACAATACCGGCAACCCGCCAGGCACCGTGGTTACGTTTGCCCCGGAGGATCTCGCACGTTATGATACCTTCCATGGAGCACATGATACTCGTCTGGTTGACGTCCTGGATGCCGCAGAGCTATTAGGGTATCGTCCCGAGGCGCACTGCCTTGGCGTGCAGGTGGAGAACATGAGCCCTGCTGACCTTACTATCGGCTTGACTCCAGCGGTTGCGGCTGCGGTTCCGCTTCTGCTGTACAGTGTATTGAGCTTCCTGCGCGAGCGCGGTGTTGCCTTCATCGATAAAAAGACGCATGAACTGTGGGACGGGATAAACATACGTAGCGAGAAGACAGAGATTGTGATGATGCCTACGTCCGACATGCTCGATACACCCGAAATACTCGACACAACCGATTCGTCTGAGAC
>WQXX01000105.1 GCA_009781535.1 Coriobacteriia bacterium
GAATTGCCGCGTGCACCCATGAGGGCGTCAGCCTTCTGGACGTCAGCGAGCAGAGCCTTGGAGGTCTCGTCGTATTCGATGGCCTGAAGCGCAGCGTTAACGATTGTCAAACCGCGATCGGAGCTCCAACGGTAGTTGGTCTCGACTGCTGCAGACAGGGACTGGGCAAAGCCGACGCTATCGCCCTGGATACGGGTGATACGGTTACCCTTGGTCGGGTCGTTGGTGTAGTTGGAGAATGCCGCGGACAAGGACTGGATGACCTCGTTGAAAAGCTGCTCGACTGCGGGGTTGTTCATATCGGCAAAGTCGAACGGTTTGGCGTCTTGCACGATATACCGGGCGGGCACATAGCCTTTTACGAATGCGATGGGGTCGGTGATCTTGAGTGTGTAGGAACCACGGGTTATTGCGCCAACCTGTGCGCCCATGTAGGCATCGTCCCAATAGATCGCGCTCTGGGTGCCAAAGCGGTTGTTGGGGATTTCCTTGAGGTTGACATAGAATGCAAGCTGCTGGTCTGCAGGTATTCCACCAAACTTGAAACGCTCCCATGAGTTCTTGATGATGCTGTTTATGAAGCCTCCACCTGCAAAGAACGATTGGGCATAGATCGAGTCGGTTGCGAAGATGAAGCCACCTGGTTCGCAGATGAAACCGGTGAGCTCGCCGCTCTGGAACGTCAGAAGCGCCATGTTGTCCGGAACAAGGATCTTTGAGCCATTGGTGATGATGTTCTCGCTTCCCTTGACGTTAGCGCCACGAGTAGCGTCCGTCGACTTCTTCACAGCTGGGAATATACCTGCTGTCGCTGAGATTCCAGATGGAACCATGTAGAAGTCTTTCCACTGATCTGCGAATTGCCCGCCGATTGCACCTTTAAACGCTTCGATGAATCCGATAGCCATAGGAACTCCTTTCATGTTGAGTCGTGGGTCAGGAATGAGTCATAAAGCATATCACTCCCAGAATACCATAGCGCACGGCATCTGTGCGGCAATAGGAGGGGCTTTTAGGTGATGTAACACAGCTTTTACGACATTTTTTATCGTAGTTTTACCGACTGCTTACTCTAGCTCACGCTATACTTTCATACGTGCAATTGAAATCGGCATACGTACATTTCGAAGCAACACGAAGGTATCCAAAACGCTGCCTTTACCTGGAAAAGAATTGTGGGTAAAGCAGCACGACCATTGACAGGAAACAACCCATGACGCAAGAAAGTAATTGCGAAGACAACACTCTTACCGAGACGCAGCAGCCAGCCTCTCCAGTCAAACTCAGCCAACTGAGCCACGAAAGCCAGCCATTCGACCGCGTGCTGATCATCGGTGTTGGGCTGATAGGCGGCTCGATTGCTGCTGCCCTTAAATCGTTGGCAGTCTCGCCCCAGGTGCGTGGCATCGACGTCGATGCGCATGCGATCAACGGCGCCCTGAGAGCCGGTTATATCGATGAAGGCGTCTTGTCGTCAGATAAGCGAGCAAGCTTGTGGCTTAACGATTCCGAGACAGATCTGATAATCCTTGCGATTCCTGTTTCAAGCGCTGCGGAATGGTTTGAGCGCATCGAGGCTTCAGGATACCGAGGGGCAATCACCGACGTCGCCTCGACGAAAGGTGTCATCACCAAACAGGCTACTTCAATGCTATCGAGCTATGAGCGGTATCTTCCAGGACATCCTATGGCAGGTAGCGAGGTCAACGGCATAGAGGGCGCGCGCGCGAACCTGTTTGCCGGGGCGCATTGGATACTTTGTCCTGATGCGGATAGCGATCCTTCCATCTTTACCCGGATGCACGAGTTTGTCACCGCGCTTGGGGCACGAACCATCACATTAGCGCGTGAAGAACATGATAGTATCATTGCCATCGTGAGCCATGTACCTCATATGATCGCCTCTGCGCTTGTGCAACTTGCAGGCTCCCATGCAAAAAAGAACCAGGAGATATTCAGGCTTGCTGCTGGTGGGTTTAAGGATACAACGCGTATCGCCGCAGGTTCGCCTGAGTTGTGGTGCGGCATTGCGCTGGATAACCGCGAGGCGCTCAGCAGTGGGCTTAAAGAGCTCAGCGGTATTATCTCCTCGTTTGAGGATTCAATCGAGCATGCCGATGCACGCGCACTAAGCGGCTTGCTTGGTGACGCCGCACGCTTGCGCAAGGCAATTCCTACGACCTGGGTGCCCGACTCATCCCGCCTGGTGGAAGTGCGTATCCCCATGGCCAACCATTCTGGCGTCATCGCGCAGGTTACCGGGATGGCTGGAAAAGCTGGATGCAACATACAGTCTATCTTCATAGACCACATCAACGAAGCGACAGCCATTCTCGAGCTGATTCTCACCGATGAAGGCGACATCGGACGATTCTCGTCATCGCTTATCAAAGGCGGCTACGACGTCTCGTTCCGCCCCCTGATGCCCCAGGAGTAACGTCGCGCTCTGCGTACGACAGCCATCGATATACTCCCATGTCGCCCCAGACCTGATCTGGGGCCTAGCGGGAGACTGGCCGGTGGCATGCATGTGTCCGACAGAAGAGCTGCGAATTGGCGATAAGTACGACAGCCATCGATATACTCCCATGTCGCCCCAGACCTGATCTGGGGCCTAGCGGGAGACTGGCCGGTGGCATGCATGTGTCCGACAGAAGAGCTGCGAATTGGCGATAAGTAACACGTTATACAGGCTTGATCGAGTCGATGACGCGCTGAATGTCCTTTTTGTATTGCTTGTAGGATGAGGAATCCACGGTATACAGTATCGAGACCTGAAGTGTTGATGTTACAAAGAACTCAGCCTTTTTTCCTTGCATGAGCAATTCGCCGTCGAGGTAATAACCAACATCTGCTGAGATAAAGGCATTCGAACCGAACGATCCTTCCCGGATGTTGGAAAACCTCATCTCAAAACCATATTCCGGAAGACCGTCGTCCACAAAATCATCATGTAGATACTCAAGTTGTTCGGCTCTGGTCGGTCTTTCTGAATAGATCGAGTGTTCGAATTCATCCAACTGAAGCTTTGGATTACCCTTAGCTGTTGTTGGTTGATAGGTATATGAGAAGATATACGTGCCCGCATACGTTACTTCTTCTTCCCATGTTGAATCGATCTGGAATGAAAAGCCATCTCTGGTGACCGTCGTAAGCTCTGTCGAGCTGCAGCCAAGCAGGGTCAGGCTGGATGCAAGCGTGCAAACAAGCAGCACTGCCAGTAGCTTTTTCTTCATGGTTTTACCTTTCAATCCAATAGAATCGACAGAAAACCGTTTCAGGAGGTTACGAGAAGTATACCTCATCAAGTTTTCATCACATACAAAAAGTGAAGCGGAACAAATACTCTATACTGTGGCTCACAAGAGATACTTGAGGGATTCAATGAAAAGGTTCTCATGACGAGCTACCACGGCTCACTATATCGCGATCTTCCCCTTGTCGGCGCTGTTACTGTGCCAGGTGATAAATCGCTCTCGCATCGGGTTGCGCTCTTTGCAGCGCTAGCCGAGGGGACTTCGCAGGTACGCGGCTTGCTCGACTCGTTTGACGTCCGCTCGACACTTGACGCCGTTGCCGCCCTTGGAGCCGTGGTTGATGTTTCTGAAGACGGCAGCGGGGGTCTTTCTGGAAGCATCACCGGTTGGGGTAAGGTGGGCGCTGCTGCTCCTGCGGCTTTGATGAATAGCGGGAATTTCGGTGGAGAAGGCGCCGCCGCTCCTGCGGCTTTGATCGATTGCAGGAATTCAAGTGGAGAAGGCATAGCTGCTCCGGTAGTGCAAATCGATTGCGGGAACTCAGGTACGACGACTCGCCTCTTGCTCGGTTTGCTTTCTGGTTATCCACTTACTGTGCAACTCACTGGTGACGAATCACTCTCGCGTCGTCCGATGAAGCGGGTGACTGAACCCTTACGCACCATGGGTGCGTGTTTTACACAAACCGCTGCAACGCCCTTGCCTTTGATTGTGCAGGGTAGCACACACCTTTCTGCCATTGACTATCATTCACCGGTTGCTTCCGCACAGGTTAAAAGCGCTGTGTTGCTTGCTGGGCTTCATGCGAAAGGCACGACCACGGTTACTGAGCCACGCTTGAGCCGCAACCATACCGAGCTGCTTTTACCTGCTTTTGGCGTTGAGGTTAAAGTCTCAGACGATGGCCTTACCACCAGTATTTTAGGTGGGCAAAATGCAAAGGCGTGTGATTGTGTTGTGCCCAAAGACCCCTCTTCGGCGGCGTTCCTTTTGGCGGCTGCGGCGCTAATACCAGGGAGTTGTGTAACGGCGCGGGGGATCTCGCTTAACCCGACACGTACTGGCTTTTTGTCCGTGATGCGTCGAATGGGAGTTAAAATAGCTATAGTAAATAGCAATTTAGGGAGTTTTGGGGATGAGCCGATAGAGAGTTTTGAGGATGAGACGATAGAGAGTTTTGAGGATGAGGTTGGAGGTAGCGCCGGGGCTGATTCGATGGAAAGCCTAGGTGCTGAGCCGAGGGGAAAGCTCGGAGCAGAGTCGAAGGGAGGCCTCGGTGCTGAGTCGAGGGGAATGCTCGGAGCAGAGTCGAAGGGAGGCCCCGGTGCTGAGTCGAAGAGAAGCATCGGAGCGGAGCCTGTCGGGGATGTATGTGTGTGCTACACCCGCGAGCTGAAGGCTGTTACGGTGGCTGCCGATGAGATACCGAGTCTTATCGACGAGATACCCATACTTGCCCTGCTTGCTA
>WQXX01000106.1 GCA_009781535.1 Coriobacteriia bacterium
AAGATTACCGAAAATAACGAGTACTGGGATGCGTCGCTTAAAGCTGCCATGGACGCGGCTGCTGCTGCGATAACCGGGTATGAAGCCGATCTGATAGTTCCGCGTGATCTGATAGGCGACAGTGCGAATTATGGCACTATCGGTTATGATCCAGACTGTATTGCCGGGTTTGATGTCCCCAATGCTCTCTTCTGGCCCTTGAGTGTTTACGAAGCCAATCAGATAAACACAACAGTCAGCATATTCCCTGACTGGTGGTGCCTACGAACACCAGCTGCTCCCAATGGTGTGGCCTTTGTCAGCCACCTTGATGGCATGGTTTATCCCGAAGGATCCAACGTCACGAATACTTTCGCAGTGAGGCCCGCGTTCAATCTCGACGTTTCGAATGTACTCCTTACCTCAGCTGCGAGTGGGGCTGGCGCCAAGCCTGCGATGTCGGGCGGTACGCTCAACCCGGTTGTTGCGCCAAGCAGTGCGATCAAGCTGACGGTTATAACCAATGAGCTGAATCTTATCGGTGCTACACAGGATGCTTATGACCCCTCCACAAGAACGGTCACCTTCAACTATTCTGTCGATCATCTCGGGGCCTCGTTAGGTAAAACGCTCAGTGCAATCATAACTAACAGCAGTGGCACTATTACCTACTATGGGGTGGTGGCAACCAGCACAGTGCAGAATGGTTTTGCGAGTGTAGTCCTTCCTGCGGGTTTTGATGAAAGCACCGACACGCTGAGCCTTTTTGTCGAGATCGTCAACGGCGCTAACTATACCGACTTCTGCAGCATCCCCGTTCCCCTTGTTGTGTCTTTGGCGGTACCCGCTGTTCCCTCTGCAACAGTAGCAGACATAACAGTCAGTGGAACAACCGGCTCGTCCCTTGCTACACAAACCGCGACTATCACCCTGGTAGACGATACGGTCATCTCGGCTGGTGCGGGGGTTGTTGGTAACAACTTCTCAGTTAATGCGGCAAGTTGGTTTTCTCAGCTACCTGCTGGCCTTACGGCGACGGCTTATTGTTTCTACGATGACACCAAGATTGATATCGAATTTGAAGGCACTCCGACGGCAACCTCAAGCGATGTGTTTGATATAACGATACCGGCAAGCGTCTTAAAGAGTGCGGCAAACCTCCCGGTAACCACGAACCCCGACGCAAAGTTCAACATCGTTGCACCAACTCCGCCAACCCCCCCAGCAACCTCTGTCATTGCCAATGCCGGATATGGAGGCACCGTAGGAAATGGTGGCAGCGGCCTTGCCTACACCGTTACCCCGAGTGTGGCCGGTTTTGTGATAGACCAGGTATTCGTGGATGGAGTAGAACAGGTGGTAACAGACCGAAGTACCTATGCCTATACGTTCGCCGATGACAACCAAAGTCACTGTATCTTCGCCACCTTTGGGTATTTGGTAAATTTTAATACGCCGGCAAACGGGACGCTCACCGTTTCGTCGGCTCTCAGCAATGTCTTGAGCGGCACACTCGTACACGGCGGACAAGACCTCAGCATTACCGGTACACCAGACGCCGGCTATGTTCTCGACAGCCTAACCATTAATGGTACCGATGTTATTGCGCTGTACTCAGGCGGATACACCTATACGGTGGGGACATCGGGCGCCAAGCGGACGCTGCCTGGCGGCACGGAAGTATCCGCGCAGGGAGCAGATATCGTTGCAAGTTTTGCCCCGATGGGTCTTCTGGATTACTCACTCACCGTGTTGGCTGGCCCCGGGGGCACAGTGTCGGGTACGGCAAGCGGCGATTATCCAGAGGGCACATCCATTAATGTGTTGGCCACTGCAGACAGCGATTACCACTTTAACGGTTGGACGCTTAGTGGTGCAGCGATACCGGGAGGGAATGACGTCAATCCAGCGGTATTCGATATGCCTGCCAACGCGGTGGTGATAACTGCGAACTTCGAGCAGGATCAGCCTAACCCGCCTAACCCGCCCAATCCACCGAACCCTCCCAATCCACCAAATCCTCCCAATCAGCCGAATCCCCCTAATCAGCCCAACCCTCCTAATCAGCCGAATCCTCCCGCTACGAAGAACCCTCCCAACACGCAGAACCCTCCCAATACGCAGACCTATTCAGCCGGCACACACACAGACGGAGGCACGACACAAAACAAGCCACCCCTTGCCAATACAAGAGACAATGGCATCTTGTTCATCCCCTTGTTGGTAATCACCATTGCGGCGATACTCTCTCTGTCGTTTTCAGTGCTCTTTCGCAAGAGGGTTCACTCAAAGCGATAGCCCTCGCCTCGCAGGGTTTCAATCGAATAGTCGCAGTTTCCGGCTCTGAGCTTTTGGCGCAGACGGTAGATGGCGTTCTTAATGGAGTGGTCGTCGCCGGCTATCGGTAACTTCCAGATTGTCTCGTAGAGGTATTCCGCCCGGAGTGTCTTGCCTTTGTTTTGTACCAACAGGAGCAGAACCAAGAACTCCTTAGGTGCCAATTGCATGTCCTTCCCGTTCAAATAGGCCCTGTCTGCCACCGTGTCCAGCTTAAGTGTGCCAAGAATCAATTCACGGCTTGGACTGCTCTCTCGATGCATGGCCTCTCGGCGCAGGAAGGCTTCTACTCGTGCACACATCTCATCGAGGTCAAAGGGCTTGGCGATATAGTCGTCGCCACCAGCACGCAGCCCGGCGAGCTTATCGTCTTTGGTCCCGAGCGCGGTGGTGAGCAGTACCGGTGCCGAGGATAAGGCACGTATCTCCTCAATAAAATCAAGGCCGTTGCCGTCGGGTAGGATGATGTCAAGCACAATGGCATCAAGGGGCACCTGGTTGATGTGCTGCCGTGCCGTGGCAAGGTCTGGTGCGGTAAGCACCGAGTAACCCGCCTCCGAAAGCGTACGGGCATTGGCATCCAACAAACGCTCATTGTCCTCTACAACCAAGATGGTCGCACGGCTACTCATCGCTCTCCTCCTCCACTACAGGCAGAGAAAACCATACCCTGGCCCCCTCAGCAGGTGTACTCTCGACATCGATTCTTCCACCGTGCGCTTCGATAACCTGCTTACAGATAGCGAGGCCCAAGCCAGCTCCACCGCCATCCGTGATGCCACGCTCGAATACCCGGGGCAACAAGTCCGGATCAATACCCACTCCGGTATCCAAAACAGCCACGATGACCTCGTGCTTTTCCTGTATAGCGCTTATGGAAATCTCTCCACCCTCCGTATGGTTGTTTGCATTGGTAATGAGGTTCAGGACAACCTGTACTATTTCATCGGCACTTGCATACACCGGGGGTAAGCCCTCTGTGATGGAGAGCGTCAACCGATTGCGGTTCCTTTTTATCATAGGTGAGCATAAACGCCCCACTTGTTCAAGTAAGGCAGCAATTGACAGCTTGGCCCGGCTTTTCTCGTTTCCCTTTTCTCGGTAGATATCCAAAAAGCCGGAGGCCAGTTCAGCCAGCCTTTTTGCCTCGTCCTGGATTACCTTCAAGTCCTCGGTGGTCTGTGGGTCGGCGTTGAGCTTCTTTATGTCCTTTACTGCAAGCTGCGCGTACGAAGACATAACCGCCAGAGGAGTACGCATCTCATGGGTAAGGTCTGTCATTAAATCGCGCTCAAATCGATTTCTGCTGTCCAGTTCTTCGTTCTCGCGCACCAACCTCAATTCATTTTCCTTTGCCAGTGCAATCTCGCGCATGGTGCCAAGAAACAAAGCCGTCATTTGAAACAGGGAGAAGGCAACAAAGGCGTATTCAGCTACCGGGCCAGGCAAAATGATGTTGGTTACCGTGTAGAGGTTGTAGAAAACAGTGTCCACAAAAAGCCCGAGTAAAACAATACAGAGTCCCAGGATAATCACGCGCTGTTCGATATTCGGCTTCCTGAGTTTCATTACCAGTCGTACCAGCACATAGATGCCGGCAAGGATTGCCACTACCTCCATGTATAGAATGGTCTGCGACATGAACAGGGTATCGGCAAACAGATACAGTAGCCCAAATAAACCTGATGCGCAGTAAACGGCGATGCGAAACCACTTTTGCAATACGCCTGGGAAGAGTTGGTGGTAAGCCAAGGTTACCAGGAGGAGTGCGGCAGGAATCGCGAGATACTCCACCCTGAAGGCCATCGTCCAGGGCAGTGCCGGTATCAACATCAGTAGGATCTTAAAACCTGTGCATCCTGCTCGTAATGCCCATACCAGGCAGAGAAGTGCAATCCACAGGTTTGCCCGATAAGAAGGAAGCGATAGAAAGAGCAGCATGTGAACGATGAACAGAATGAGGAGGATACCCATGACAAAAACTGAGGAGGCAAGGTATCCCGTAACCCAACGACTCATGGCTTCCTCTTTGTTCATGTGCCAACCCACCTGGCTTGAGGTGTCGCGATGGGCAAAGTTGGAGGATTGCACAACGATTTCTATGACCCCATCCACCGGTTGAGCGGTGAAGTAATACAGTCTTTCTCCAAAAACGGCGGTTTCCCTGGATTCTGAAGGGATTCCCGCACTTCCCAGAAGTTCACCATTGACATAGACGCGAGTTGCATAATCGGGGGCGATTCGGCTGAAGGCATGGTTGCCCTCCGGCGCCAATATGCGGATTCGAGAAGTAAGGTAGTTGGTTCCGTCCGGGATACTGCCAACTGAGATATGCTCGTGCCTGGCAAACTCCGTTGGCGTGAGCAGTTCATTGGGTATGTATTCAAGA
>WQXX01000107.1 GCA_009781535.1 Coriobacteriia bacterium
CCGCACGCGGCGTTGCTGCGTCAGGCTTTCGCCCATTGCGCAAAATTCCCCACTGCTGCCTCCCGTAGGAGTTTGGGCCGTGTCTCAGTCCCAATGTGGCCGGTCGGTCTCTCAACCCGGCTACCCATCGTCGCCTTGGTGAGCCATTACCTCACCAACTAGCTAATGGGCCGCGAGCCCATCTCTTACCGTATGCGCTTTCCCGATGCTGCCATGCGACAGCAGCGGAGTATCCGGTATTAGCACGAGTTTCCTCGAGTTATCCCAGTGTAAGAGGTAGGTTGCTCACGTGTTACTCACCCGTTCGCCACTCTAGCGCCCCCGAAGGGGCCTTAATCGTTCGACTTGCATGTGTTAAGCACGCCGCCAGCGTTCATCCTGAGCCAGGATCAAACTCTCCGTTTAAAAACAGCCGTTAGGCTGAAAACTTTAGTTTGAATCTTGGACTTTTTTATTTGTCTTGATGCCATCGTCCTTTAATTGACTGTACATCTTGACGGGTTCTCACTTGGCAAAATCTGCAATGTATCCTGTTTCCATTTGCATTGCAGTTCAGACTTGCGAAGTCTGTCTGTTCATCACAGTATCCAGTTTTCAAGGTGCGAATTGACTCCTAGCAAACAGAATTCGGACTAAAGTGCCGTCCGATTCCGATTGACTACCTTGCCTTTTTTGCCGATTGAGGCGAGCAAGGCGCAACGAGATATAGTATCTGCTTTCATATCCCGTGTCAACACTTTTTTTGAGAAAGTCCAATAACTGTTAGATGTTATCGTAGTCTCACCAGTAAACCACCCGAAAAGGCGTGGGCTACATATATTACCTTAAAACAACTCTCAAAACAATGGGAATTGCTGGTTTTTTCAGAGCTTTTTCGTGATAACCAGAGGTGTCTATCCGGATAAAAGGGCAGCTTAAGACCACCCTTCCGGGCGTGTCTTCTACCTGCAGGAATGTCTTCAGATAATCTCTCAATACCACCGGGATTCCGCTGTTTGAAGCCTCCAGACCACCCTTCCGGGCGTGTCTTCAGCTTTGATAAATCCCTTCCGGATTGTCTCGTCGGCTTTCAGGAATGCCCGCAAATCTTTTATCGAACCGCCCTGAAACTAGCTGTCCCAAGCCTTTAGAGCGCCTTTACGGACAAGGAACGCACGTTGAGCGATGGCGGCAAGCGGCGCATCAGAATATGAGTCTGAATAGAATACAGCGATCGATTCATCGGGGAAAAGCTCCCGAAAACGACGGACTTTTTCCTCTCCGAGGCAGTTCTCGCCTTCATACACACCGGTCTTTGGGTCAACGCGTGAAGCGATGAGAAGCCATCCGTTCTCTTTGCAGATGGGAGCCAGAAGAAACTCCGGTGAGGCAGAAATCACCATATCGTCAGGTTGCGGAGCGCAGGGGCCGGCAAGACGATCCTTGTGCGTGCGCCAGAATAATGCAACGTCATCATCTACCTGCTCAAGCCGTCTGAGGAACCGGAAGAATACCTGCTTAAAGGCGGTTTTTGATCTCCTGCCGAGCAGGAAAGGTACCGCAGCGCACAGGGTGCGTGGAAGGCTCAATGCCACCGCAGGGTGTCGTCTGAGACAGAACAGGAAGAAGTCGATTGCCGAGTCTTTTCTGTAGATTGTTTTATCGAAATCGTAGACGTCCATGTTCAATCCTTGCAATTATCTATTACTTTTCGACCCGGCAATCCATCTGAGGGCAGCCGCTCAGGTCAGATACAGAATCAGCGCACACGCTACTATCCACAGCGCTACATCGATCAGGAGCGGCTTGTCTGCAAAGAGCATCTCGTCTGGAGCCTCGACTCCTGCCTTGGCTTTGGCCAGCATGAGATACCGGAACAGACCAAAGACGACAAAGGGAATCGTCAGCATCATGTAGACCGTCTCACCAACGGTGAAGGTGTACAAGGAGTACGAGATGATCGTGAGACCTGCTGCTATGAGGCTGAAGTCGCCCAGAAGGCTGGTGGTATAGAACTTCAAGCTTTTCCTGCTCTGTCGTTGCAGGCCGTCAGACTCATCGATCTCGCCGGCGCGTTTCTGTATTGCCAGAAACAAGGTGAGCATGAAGGTGCACAGGACTATCCAGGGGGATACAAAGCAGTCGATGGCAACCGCGCCGGCGACCACACGCAGTACGAATCCTGCAGCCACGCACAGGACGTCGATGATGGGGACGTGCTTAAGACCAAGGGAATACGCACCGTTAAGGACGATGTAGGCCAGCAGGACTGCCATGAACGGCAGGCTGACGAAAAAGGCCAGTACGAAAGCACAGACGAGCAGGATGGCCCCCAGGATAGCTGCTGCTGCCACAGACACGGCTCCAGAGGCAACAGGTCGGTTGCACTTCTTAGGATGGTTGCGATCCTTTTTGCGGTCGGCGATGTCATTGAACGCATACACAGAACTTGAAGCCAGGCAGAACGAAGCGCAGGCAAGCAGCGCTAACAGGATGGAAGGCACATCGAGCAGCTGCAGAGAGAACAGTAACGGAAACAGGACTAGAATGTTCTTGACCCATTGTTTGGGCCGCATCAGGCGAAGCATCGCCAGCACTGTCGATCCTGTATTCTTCATATGGTTAATAGTCAACCCCTCGTCTCAGTACGATTGTTTCTCCATCTGGCCAGACGATCCACACCGAGTCATACCATGCAAGCTTTTGTTGGTAGCGGGCAAGAATCGCCTCGACGGGGATGTCTTCTGTTATCGTAACATGCTCAAAGACCTCTGGGTACCGCCAAGCCCAATGTGATGCTGCAACAAGCCCCGCCCAGGAACTGTCTGAGACGGTTAGCTTGAATACCGAATACAGCGGCTCATCGCTGGTCTCCACGGCAATCGCCAACACGCGCGTTGGGTGCTCGCCTTCCGGATAACTATTCACGATTGCCTCGTATACCGGCCTCGTGCTCTCCCCTATCTGCTTCATACAAACCCATTTATGAGCGTTGGAGACAAGCGAGGCGGTAAAGAACAGGCAGAATACGACAATGAGTATGTTTTGTGGCGTTCTTGTCGCAGCAAGGGGATTCTTGCGTGTGGTGAGCTTTGAGGAGAGGAGTACGGCTTTTGAAGCTTCAGTCGAAGCGAGGGGATCTTTGTGCGTGGTGGGCTTTGAGGAGAGAAACGCCAGGAGGATAACGACAAACGGCGTCAGTTGGTAGGCATGCATCTCACCGGGACGGCTCATGACCAGATAGGGGCTGATGCAGATGAGCGCGATGATGAACAGCCCGAGTAAGAAGAGCCAGGGCTTTGGGCAGGATTGTTGGAGAGGCTTTGCTGAAGGCTTCGACTGAAGCTCGGTCTGCTGTGTTCGTGAATACTCGGCCTGCGATTCGATCAAAGACTCCTTCCGAGGCTTTGCGAAACGGCACCAGTCAATACACTGCTTGATCACCCATCCGATGAGGGGAAGGCTTAGAACTCCTGTGATGATGAGCAGGGCGATATTGCGCGGTTGCAGGAACAACGCGATGGAATCAAGCGCTGAAAAGTTGATCGCAAAAAGCAGTAACGCGTTGCGCAGGACGGATATGGGCGAAAGCGACAGGGCGTAGCGGCCCGAGTCCTCCCCCAGCGTTAGCGAGCCGGTTAATAGAAAGCGAAGACCAAAGTACAACAGACAGAAGGCAAGACCGATTACCAGATAGATAAGCAGGCGTTTTATTGTCAGCATCTCTGGTTTTATCTCTGTCGTTCCTTGCACCGCATAACGGAGGAGGAAAGCTAACAGCGGGGCGGCGATGAAGAATACGATTCCGCTTTCCTTCCAGAACACCGACGCAATGCAACATAGCAGCGCAAGAGCAAACTGGCGCGGGCAGGGCCGTGATACCAGGAGCGACACTGCCAGTAGACCGAAGAAGGCTGACCAGACCTGATTGAGCGAATCGATGCTTGCTACCGCAACAAACACTGCCGGTACGATGAGGAAGAACAGGCAGGGGAAAAAGACGTCCTTCTCGTTCAAACCCAGCTGTTTGACGAGGATCCGATGGATAAGATAGATCGAGCCAATGTGACCTATCACAACGACGAGGTGGTTTAACAACGGATAGGCAACCGGGATGAACCCGAGTAGAACCCGAAACAGATAATCAAAAGGTCGCCAGTAACTGAGACCGGGAAGGAGACCCGCGGGGTCAAACAGGGAGACAGGGCTTATGTAGTACAGGTCGTCCTGGAATGGCAGCAGGGGAATCAACAACCCAAAGACCACACAAATAAGGACAACATAGGTCGTCTTGTAGCCAAAGATATGAGTTAGCAAAAACCTGTGACCCATCGTTTCGCTTCCAGTTTTGCCGGAGTCCAGTTGTCTGTTATCCATTATGCGATCTTTTTTGACAACAACGGTTATCGTTATGCAAGCATCTTGATAGGCCCCGGGATTCGAGCGCCCGGAAAACGTACCAGTGATACGTTTTCAGCGAGAATGGGGAGCGCTTGCGCGAACCCCTGGTCAAGCCCGGGGTGACATAGGAATGAATCGTCATTCCCCTTCGCCCTTCTCGCCCTTTTTATGAAACGCGAACCAGTACACAACGCCAACCATCACCGCGCCGCCGACCAGATTGCCAAGTATTGCCAAGCCGAAGTTATAAAAGATGCCGCCGATACTGATTGCTTCGCCTGCAGCGATTGCAAGCTC
>WQXX01000108.1 GCA_009781535.1 Coriobacteriia bacterium
GAAGTAAAAGCCGGTTGGAGCCACGGGATTCCATCGAGTCGATCGATCCCGGCACCACAAGCACGTCCTTGCCTTGCGCCAAGGTCGCATCAGCCGTAGAGAAGGTCCCGCTCGGCAATCCAGCTTCGACGATGAGCGTTGAATGAGCGAGCGCGGCGATGATACGGTTGCGCCTGCGAAAGCCCCACTTTGATGGTGGGGATCCCCAAGGCGCTTCCGTGACAATAGCGCCGCCTGTTGCGAGCACCTCCTCAAACAAACTGAAGGCACGGGCGGGATAGACCACATCAGCGCCACACCCTAAGACGACAATTGTTTTGCCTCCACCTTCCAATGCGCCACGATGGGCTGCCTGATCGCAGCCGATGGCGCCGCCGGAGACAACAGTGATTCCCTCTTGTGCTGCCCTTCGAGCAAAGCGATGGGCACAACTCAAACCATAGGGCGTCGCCTTGCGGGCTCCAACGATTGCCAGTGCAGGAGAACCTAAAACCCTGACGTCTCCAATGCAATACAAACGCTTGACTGGCTCTTCGATCTCAAGAAGCCCTGCAGGGAACAACGGGCTGCCCGGCAGCAACTCTGAGCGTGCGCCCACAAGCGCCTTTGTGCTCATGACCCCTCCTCGGCATCACCACGGAACATGACAGCCTCTAAAAGATGCTCGGTACTGACGATCTCCTTTTCCTCGATGTCGGCAATGGTTCGTGCCACGGCAAGAGCGCGCATGATTCCCCGCCCGCTCAGATGATAATGACGTGCCATATCTTCCAGATATCCCAATTCGCGTGAGCCGAGTCCGCACGAAGCGATCAGGCGAGCCCCTTTACCGCTTAGTTCTTCTGCTGCAATACGTGGAAGGGAGGTTCTCTTAGCACTGATTTCTTCATCTTCAATACGTGGTAATGGTAATCCTTTGGCGTTGGTTTCTTCATCCGTAAAACAAGAAGTTAGTGCCTCTAAAGCGTACGGGGCTCTCTGTTCGAGATGTTTCTCGCGTTGTGCCCGGAATGCCCGCGCCCGTAGCACCCCTTCCCGCAACGTTGCTGAGCTTGTTCCCCGCCCTGTCCTCAGCACTTGGGTGGGGTCGCTTCGCCAGACGTTCACGATAAGGTCGAAGCGGTCCATGAGAGGGCCGCCAATCCGTGCCTGATACGCCGTTATCTGCCCGGGCGTACAGCGGCAACTGCGCTGCGCGTCTCCATAATACCCACAGGGGCACGGATTGGCGGCGCCTACAAGCAAAAACCTTGCCGGAAAGACCATCGTTCCGCGGGCGCGTGCCAACGAGACAATGCCTGATTCGATAGGCTGCCGCAGCATCTGTAAAACCGCATTGCCAAACTCCGGCATCTCGTCAAGGAACAGCACACCGTTATGGGCAAGCGACACCTCGCCGGGAGAAGCAGGCGAGCCTCCTCCCATAAGCCCGGCTTGAGAGGCGCTGTGGTGGGGGGATCGGAAGGGCTGATGACCGGCTAGGATACTGTCGAACGGCAAACCGGCAACCGAATGGATCATCGCGCTCTCTATCCGCTCGTTCTCGCCAAGCGGCGGCAAAATGGTAGGAATACGGGATGCCATCATCGATTTACCCGAGCCAGGCGGACCTACCAGCAGGATACCGTGTAAACCTGCGGCAGCGATCTGCAGCGCACGTTTTGCGACGTCGTTGCCATCTATCTCACAGAAATCGATATCCATGGCAGCTGGTTTAGCCGCATGTTCGCACGGCTGAGAAAAGTCGGCAGTATGAAGACTCGCAAGTGAATCGAGGCAAAGGTGCTCCTGCTGGCTTGCATCATAGACACCCCGCTCAACGGGGGCTGTCAGCAATCCACGCCCGGAATCATGGGCATGCTTCTCATACGCAAGCAGACCCTTGACTGCACGCACCGACCCATTCAACGACAACTCCCCCACACAGACGCGCTCCCCGATGACCTCGGGTGCAAGCTGTCCGGTCGCCACAAGGATACCAAGCGCAATCGGCAGGTCGAAACCAGAACCGGTCTTTTTCAGCGAGCTCGGTGCCAAGTTCACGACCATGTGGCGTTGAGGTACCTCAAACCCGGAAGCAATGAGTGCAAGCCTTACGCGCAGGCGGGCTTCTTGTACGGCAATATCGGGCATACCGACGATTGATATGCCAGGCAGCCCGCTTCCAATACTGACCTCGACGGTAACAGGCAGCGCTTCGACCCCGGAGATGGTGGCGGTGTGGATGCAGCCCATCTGCTTGACCCCTCCCATCGTCGCAACCCCGCTATTCGCCAGCGCTGTACGCGTCGCGATGGTGCCGCAAAAGCGCCTGGGCTTCCCCCAGTAATACCACCGCGATGACGTCAAAACGCACACGGGAATTCGGCTGCGCGTGCGTGGCGAGGTAGTTGAGGGCGATCTTTTCGTACTTCATGCGTTTCTGACGTGTTATCGCATCTTCCGGAAAACCCAGATTGAGCGATGAACGCGTCTTGACCTCGATGAAGGCGATGTCGTTGCCTTCGCGGGCGATGATGTCCGCCTCACCTGCGTTGCATGTCCAGTTCCGTTCCAAGATCGCGGTTCCCTTGTCCGCAAGATACAGGCAGGCGACCTCCTCTCCTTTCCTGCCGAGTTCCTTTGCCCTCTTTGTATCGCGGGCGACAACCGTATCGCGGGCGACGACCGTATCGCAAGCGACGACCGTGTCGCGGGCGATGACCGCTTGTGTCTGATCCATGATGCTCCTTTCGTTGTCTCTGCTGGTGCGATCTGCAGGATTTGAAGGTGTATCATGACATACGATTCTGTACCGTTTCTGTACGGTTTCTGTATTTTTTCTGACTGGATTCTTACTAAATCATTGCTGGATTCTGAATGAGACCAGGTGGATAACCATCGTTTCGTTAAAAGAGGCTTTCCTGCAAAAAACCCTGACAGAAAGTCGCCCGATGGAGCTCGGTGAGCCCCTCTTTTTGGATCGCTGCGATATGGGCAGCAGAAGCATAACCCTTGTTCTGGGCAAAACCATACGCAGGATAGGTCTCGTCAAGTGCGCTCATGATCGCATCACGGGTAACCTTTGCAACGATGGAGGCGGCGGCGATGCTTGCCACCAACGCGTCCCCTTTGACGATTGCGCGCTCTTTGGGGTGGATATGCATCGGAGTGCCATCGATCAAGACAAGGTCTGGCTCGACACCTGTCGCGGCAAGGGCCTCGCACATCGCCTGACGCAAGGCGTATGCCATCCCAAGTGTGTCGATACGATGCGCCTCGACATGCGCAATCCCAATGGCGCAGGCGGTCTGGCTGATCTTTACGCACAAACGCTCGCGCTGGCGTGCGCTCAGTTTCTTTGAATCGTCAAGCCCCTCAATCATCGGAGTACGCGGCAATACGACAGCTGCCACCGTCAGCGGCCCAGCAACCGCTCCCCTGCCGACCTCGTCAATGCCGACAATCACCGCATCAGGCGGCGCCTCATGTTGTATTCGATAGATTTCAAGCGTGTGAGCAGAAACGACCTCGTGCGTTCCTGCGGTTTCCTGTACGCCGACAACTCCTACGACACCCGCAGCAGCAAAAGCGTCTGCGGCATCGGTTGTGCCCGTATCGGGCATCGTTTCTTAAAAGCCTTTCTCGCGGATACGAGCGGCTTTTCCGATCTTCTTGCGGAGGTAATAGAGCTTCGCACGCCGGACAGCGCCATGGCGGACAACCTCGATCCTGTCAATCTTGGGCGAATGCACAGGGAAGGTACGCTCTACGCCAACGCCGAATGATATCTTACGGACCGTGAAGGTCTCGCGGTTCAAGGAGCCATGACGGCGGATGACGTCGCCTTGATACACCTGAATACGCTCACGATTACCCTCGGTGATGCGGTAATGCACTTTCACGTTGTCACCCACGAAGAAGGTGGGGATGTCATCTCTGATCTGCTGTTGTTCTAGGACACGGATAATATCCATTGTTGCCTGATCCTCTCATTGTATTGCCTTCACGCAGACACGCAAAAACCTGCGAACCGGCTAAAGACGCAAGGGAGAATTATATAGCAAGGTATGGCACGTGTGCAATGGTCATTTTTCGCCGCGTTTGATTCGGCTTGATTCAGATCAGGTCTTGGGCGACATGAAAACAGCAGTGTGGATTGCCGCAACTCTGGATAGCGCCGATATTCTAAGTGGTGGAAAGATCGGCCTGTCTCATCAACTCAGGAATCTTTGATTCCCAGCCGAGCGCCATGATATGCACGCCCTGGCAGTAGTTGCGACATTCCTGGATGATGCGCGCGGTTATCTCCACGCCGGTGATGCCAGCTTTTGTCTTTTCCGGATCTCGCCTCAGTTCCTCTATCACGGTTTCGGGCACGCTGATGCCGGCAATATTGTTGTTCATGAAATTCGCCATACCGGCGCTTTTGGGGATGACGACGCCCAACATGACCGGCACGCCGAACTGGCGTGCCTTGTCCATGAAGCTGATGAACTTCTCGGGCTCAAAGACCGCCTGTGTCTGGAAATACTCAGCTCCGGCGTTTTTCTTGCGCTCCATCTTGGAGAGCTGGGCATCGACCGAATCGCTGCAGGGCGAGACGACAGCACCCTTGGCAAAGACAGGCGGC
>WQXX01000109.1 GCA_009781535.1 Coriobacteriia bacterium
GCCTTGGATCCGAATCTGTCGTTGAGGTCATGCTCGCGACCAATCCTAATGTAGAAGGGGAGACCACCGCGATCTACCTCTCGCGTCTCATCAAGCCATTGGGTATCAAGACCACGCGCCTTGCAAGCGGACTGCCGGTAGGTGGCGACCTCGAGTTTGCCGACGAAGTCACCCTAGGCCGGGCGATAGAATCCCGGTACGAATTGTAGAATATGTCACCCGTATTGCTTCAAGATTTTATAAAGGTTATTCGTCGTACTCCGCACCCTGTCACATATGTCATCTTGACACAACAGAAGGCTGAATAAGGAGGGCTGTAATGAAGCAAAGCAGAAACGCCGGATTTGCGGTAATAGCAGTTATTTATGTCATTGCTATTGGTATCGGCATTGCCTTGTTTTGGGTGATGCCGGATATACATGTCTTTCTGAGAATCCTCATCGCTGATGTGGCGGCGACGGTGTTCGTGTATCTTACCGGTGTGTTTCTAAAAAACGCGTCGGTATACGATCCTTATTGGAGTGTTGCCCCGGTCGTTGTCTTTACAGGGCTTATGCTCGAATCAGGCGGAATAGGCCCGGGCACACTGTTACTTTTAATAGCGGTGTGGTACTGGGGTGTGCGGCTGACGTGCAACTGGGCGCACACATTTAGAAACCTTGCCACGCAGGATTGGCGTTACGAAGGATTCAAAAAGAAGTATCCGCGCGCTTTTCAGATTATCAGCCTCGTCGGGATTAACCTGTTCCCAACCGCGGTAGTGTACCTTTGTATGTTGCCTGGCATTGTGTTCTTGCAGAAAAGCGCGTTTAACATCCTGACCATCGTCGGTTTTGCGATGTGTATTCTTGCTGCTACGCTTCAACTGTTCGCCGATATGCAAATGCACAGATTCAGACGAAACAACACCGGAAAACGTCTGATCATCCGTACGGGGCTTTGGAAGCATTCGCGGCATCCTAACTATTTGGGTGAGATATTGATGTGGTGGAGTGTATATATCATCATGCTCTCAGCCGCCCCGAGAATGTGGTTCTTATTTGTGGGGCCGCTGGTCAACACGCTCATGTTCCTTTTTGTCAGCATCCCGATGGCTGATAAACGAAACCGAGCAGAGCGGAATGGTTTTGACGAGTATGTGCGAGCTACCAACAGCCTGCTGCCATTCAGAATAAAGCGCGTGAAAGAATAAGCAAATCTACCAACACGTTTTATCCTATAACCCTAATTTTACGAGATTATTACATGTATCAAATACGCGCTTGATACTTCATTTCTATTATTCTCCTGTACAAAAGGTTTAATGGAAACAATATCGAGGGAGCGTCAATGAAAAAGAATACAATGAAGGTTATCACAATGGTTATGGTTACCATTCTTTCTCTGGGAAGTTTTATTGGCTGCACTGGAGGTCAAGCTGGAGAGAGCGGTCGTATCAATTTGATTACTCGAGAAGAAGGATCTGGCACACGTTCAGCATTCGTTGAGCTCTTTGAGGTTCAGATTGAGGATTCATCGGGCAAGAAGATCGACGGAATCTCGAACAGTGCCGTACAGACGAATTCGACCTCGGTCATGCTGACCACGGTTTCTGGAGATGTGAACGCAATCGGCTATATCTCGCTAGGATCTTTGAATAATACCGTCAAGGCTATTCAAATCGATGGTGTAGATGCAACGATTGATAATGTCAAGAATGGAACATATAAAATTTCTCGACCATTCTTCATCGCAACTTTATCAAGTGTCAATCAGCAAACACAGGATTTCATTAATTTCATTATGAGCAAAGAAGGCCAGAAAGTCATCTCGGACTTTGGTTGTCTGGCAGTGAACGAAAACGCGCCTGCATACGTCAGCAATGGCTCGAGCGGCAAGGTTGTCGTAGGGGGCTCCTCCTCGGTAACACCTGTTATGGAAAAACTCAAGGAAGCTTATGTTAAAGTCAATACCAAAGTGAGCATCGAAATAAACGCAACCGATTCCTCATCAGGCATGACCAGTACCATATCGGGCGTTTGTGACATCGGCATGTCCTCCCGTGACCTGAAAGATACAGAGCTATCAGCTGGTCTTAAGCCAACCAAGATTGCAATCGATGGCCTTGCCGTTATCGTTAACAAGAATTGCAGCATTAACAACTTGACTAAAGAACAGGTTCGCAATATCTTCTTGGGTACCACAAAGGAATGGTCTGATATATAGCTTTTCTACCCGCTGTGTGACAGAGGGAAGTGATGGTGGTGTGACAGAGAGGCGGCTCGCTCTCTGTCACATTTCTGTTTCGGTATGATGTGACAGAAGATGTGACGGTCTGGTTTGCCACGTTCTTCTCGCTATACTCCGCGCCTGATGCCTCGCTACAGGCCTTCCAGGACAGTTTTGCGATATTTGCGTTTCTGGACGCTCTCGTATACAATTTGAGGGTTCGTTTTCGAAGCCCCGTGAAAAACTTTGAAAACCAAAATAGAGACCTGTGTGTTGCCACGGTCGCCATCAGTCCAGGAGGGCGGGTGCGGCAGCCGTCTCAGCTTTAATACGGAGGATATTTACGTGAAGACGTACCAAGCTAAACCAAGCGAGGTAGTACACGCGTGGGTTCTGATCGACGCAACCGATCAGGTCCTTGGACGCGTTGCCTCGACTGCTGCCCAGATTCTGAAGGGCAAACATAAACCACAGTACACCCCCCATATCGATACGGGTGACTTCGTGGTCATTATCAACGCAAGCAAGATCAAGGTCACCGGCACTAAGGCCTCATCGAAGACCTATTATTCGCACAGCGGGTATCCCAGTGGTCTTAAGGCCGAGTCGTTCAGCCGCGCGATGGAGCGTCATCCTGAGCGCGTCATCGAGCATGCGGTCAAAGGCATGCTCCCCAAGAACACCTTGGGGCGTGCCCAGGGCAAGAAGCTCAAGGTCTATGCCGGGGCGGAGCACCCGCATCAGGCGCAGAACCCACAAGAGATCAAGCTGGAGGGGTAACCTATGGCGAATGAAGCAATCTATATGGGCGTTGGCCGCCGTAAGAACGCCATCATGCGTGTGCGCCTTGTTCCCGGTTCGGGCAAGGTGACGGTCAATGGCCGTGACGGCAAGGAGTATTTCGGGCGTGAGACGCTGCTCAATTATGCACTCACTCCTTTCAAGGTTACCGATACAGTAGACCATTTCGACGTGATCGCGCTTGCAACAGGCGGCGGCGTCGCTGGGCAGGCTGGCGCGTTGCGCCATGGGATCGCCCGGGCGCTGCTCGTTGCCGGAGACTATCGGGCTGAGCTTAAAAAAGCCGGATTCCTGACCCGCGATTCCCGCATGGTCGAACGCAAGAAGTACGGCCTCAAGAAAGCCCGTAAGCGTCCGCAGTTCTCCAAGCGCTAAACGAGAGAGACGCCCACTTCATAAAACGATTATCAGCAGAGCCTGCCGAGGCAGGCTCTGTGGTCAAAAGTTATCGTCGGTCATAATGAAAGCCCAGAAAGGTCAGACGAATGACACGTTATTTTGGTACCGACGGCGTTCGTGGCATTGCAAACAAGGAGCTGACTTGTGAGCTTGCCTTCGCCTTAGGTGTTGCAGCTGTGGAGATACTGGGAAAACGTCTGGTCATTGGGCGTGATACACGCCGCAGTGGCATGATGCTCGAAGCAGCGCTCGTTGCCGGCATTACTGCGGCAGGTGGAGATGCATACACAGCCGGCGTCGTCCCGACGCCGGCTGTGGCTTTCCTGACCTACACGATTGGCGCGGCAGGCGGCGTGGTCATCAGCGCCTCCCACAATCCTCCGGAATATAATGGCATCAAATTCTTCGACGCGCAAGGCTTTAAGCCCTCCTGCGATTTGGAAGAAGCGATCGATCAACGCCTACACATCTTGTTTACCGATAAAGCTGTCCTTATGGGAGCATTGTGTACAGGCGCTGACATCGGCCTCGTCTACCCGATTCCCGATGCGGTCGAGCTGTATGTCGCCCATACCATCAAGAGTGTTTCCGGACGCATCGGCGATCTTTCAGGACTAACCATTGCGGTGGATTGCGGACATGGCGCCTCAGCGCTTACGACGCCGCAGGCTCTGACGCGCCTCAACGCGCAGGTCATCTCCATCAACACAGATTACAATGGCGACGACATTAATGTTAAATGTGGATCGACCCACCTCGAGCAGCTCATCGAACTTGTCGCACTCACACACGCGGATATAGGCGTTGCCCACGACGGCGATGCCGACCGGATCATGACGGTGGATGCTTACGGCAACGTCATCGACGGCGATTTTATCGAGATGATCTGTGCGCGCGACATGCTTGAGCACGGAGCGCTTGCGTCAAACACCATTGTTGGCACCGTGATGAGCAACCTCGGTCTTATGAAAGCCGCAGAGGAACTCAATATCCGGGTCATACAAACCGCAGTAGGCGACAGCAATGTGCTTGCCGCCATGCGAGAAGGCGGCTATCTGTTGGGTGGCGAGCAGAGCGGGCACCTGATTTTCCTTGAGCACAACACCACGGGCGATGGTCTTATCACTGCACTGCAGGTTCTTGCCATCATGAAGACGAGTGGGAAAAGCCTGAACGAATTGTCACAGGTGATGCATAA
>WQXX01000110.1 GCA_009781535.1 Coriobacteriia bacterium
GCTGGGTTTCTTTGACACCCCCTGTACGGCGGCGCATTGTGTGCATGTCGAGCCCCAGGATTGGGAGATCTTCGCAGCGCGTGGGGTGACCGTCGCAGCCTGTCCGGTGAGCAACATGAAGCTTGCCAGCGGCTTTGCGCCCTTCCCCCAGATGCTGGCTGCCGGCGTTAACGTGGGAATCGGCACCGATGGCATGGCAAGTAACAACAACCACAATCTTCTCAACGACCTCTACTTGTTCGCCCTTCTCTACAAAGGCTCAAGTGGAGATCCCACAGTCATTACGACAACGCAGGCTTTGGCGGCGGCGACTATCAATGGTGCGCGCTCCCAGGGGCGCTTGGATTGTGGCTGCATCGAGGTCGGCAAACGCGCCGACCTTGTGGCGCTTGATATCACGCAGCCGTGGAACCAGCCCGTCAACGACCAGCTCAGCAATCTGGTCTTTGCGACGCAGGGCTCTGATGTGGTACTCACGGTGGTCGATGGGGCGGTATTGTATCGCGACGGCATCTGGCGTACCATCGACGTTGAGCGTGCCATCGCCGAGACCACCGCTGCCAACAAGCGCGTCAAAGCCCAACTGTAACTGACTAATTGATGACTACAGGCAGGCTATTGCTTTCTCGAACAATTGGCTAACCGACTCGCCCGTTTCCGATTGTAGTTTCCGCAATTTGGCGGCAGCTGGTTTCTTGATCTTAACGGTCATTACAACCGTCTCCTCGCTGCTAACTACACCCTTGAAAAGCTCGTCACGCTTTTCTTCACCGAGATACAGCTCCGCCCATATCTTTGCGGTCTCAAAGTCATAGGGTGCAATCTTATCCTTGCCTGCCCATCCTGCTCGTCTGTCATCGTCATGTGCAGATGAGTCATAAAAGTGCGCAAAATACTCTCCAGTCTTCTTGCGGTAGAGAGTTTGGGTTATCGAGCCATGTTTATACTCAGCAATTGCCTTTGCTGTTGCAGTGTCATAGACCCTGTTTTTTATTACGGTATACATGTAAACCTCCCTTACTTTTCATAAATTGCATATTATAGTAGAGAAGTAATAATATCTAGTTTGGCTACAGGCGGAAAGAGCAAAAGGAACGAGCCATATACCGAATACGCAACGCCGCGTGGTTGGTGTCATGGCGTGCACAAACACCTTCTACGCGCAGCATCGGTATCATTGAGTTTGATTTCTCGAAAATAGAGGTAGAATATGCAACAAAGCTTCATCAGGACATCGTCTATGACCGAATAAAGGCATCAAGATGAGGCCCGGTGAGCTCTGTAAGCATTTCTGAAGACCACGAGCGTACGTACTTCTGTTCAAGTTTAACCCATAGTCCGATGAAAGGAGAGACAATGCAGGATATGACCGAGATTCGCTGGCATGCCCGCGCTGGTCAAGGTGCGGTCACGGCATCAAAATTGCTAGCAGAAACAGCACTTTTGAAAGGCAGCTACATTCAGGCCATGCCCGAGTATGGCCCCGAACGCACCGGCGCCCCTCTGCGTGCCTACACACGCATCAGTTCTGCGCCAATTGAGGTCCACAACAACATCACCAACCCGAGTATCGTGGTGGTGCTTGACGAGACCTTGCTGTCGTTCGTCAACGTGCTGGAAGGTCTCGATGAGAACGGCACGGTCATCATCAACACCAAACTTGACGTTGATGAGGCGCGCGCCATCCTCAAGGCTCCTCCTGGCGTCAAGGTTGCTGTTGTCGATGCGAGTGGCATCTCAATAGATGCACTCAAGCGCGACCTCCCCAATACACCAACGGTCAGCGCATTAGCTGCGGTAACGGGCACGGTAACCGTCGATGCGCTGAAGGACAACCTCCTCAAAACATTCGGACACAAATTCTCCCCAGAGGTCGTCGCGGCAAACCTTGCCTCGGTAGACAGAGCGGTAAGCGAGGTGAAGATAGGATGAGCGAGAAAACACATATCGATGTCAGCGATTTTGAGAATTGGACCTATGACATGATCCCCAAAGGTGCGGTATGCACCGACGTAGGCAATTCTGTCCAGTACATAACGGGCGGCTGGCGCTCTAACATGCCCATCTGGAAAAAGAAGAACTGCAAGGATTGCCTGCTGTGCTGGGTTCATTGCCCTGACGCATCGATACTTGTCGTTGACGGCAAGATGACCGGCATCGATTACGACCACTGCAAAGGCTGCGGCATCTGCGCGCGCGAGTGCAAATACGAAGCCCTCACGATGGTTGCTGAGTCCTCAGACGAGGCGCTTGCTGTCAAGAAAGGAGCCTGATTATGGCAAAGATCACCGTTCTTGCTGCAACTGGCAACCTTATGGTAGCTGAGGCGCTCCGTCAGGCAGAGCCCGACGTCGTCTCCGCATACCCCATCACCCCTCAGACCACCATCGTTGAGGCGTATAGCAAATATGTCGCCGATGGTCGCGTCCACACCGAGTACATCAATGTCGAAAGCGAGCATTCTTCGATGTCAGCCGCTATCGGCGCTTCCGCCGCTGGCGCCCGCGTTGCGACAGCAACCTCCTCCCAGGGCCTTGCCCTCATGTGGGAGGAGCTGCATATCGCCGCCGGTATGCGTCTGCCTATCGTCATGGCAAATGCCAACCGCGCGCTTTCTGCTCCTATCAACATTCACGGCGACCATTCAGACGTCATGGGCGCCCGCGACACAGGCTGGATCATCTTCATCGCAGAAACCGCGCAGGAGGCCTACGATAACACCATCATCTCCTTCCGTATTGCAGAGCATGCAGACGTGCAGTTGCCTGTCATGACCACCTTGGATGGTTTTATCACCACCCATGCCATGGAGCGCTGCGAGCTCTTGGACGATGCGACGGTCAAGGCTTTTGTGGGGCAGCGTACCCCGATCAACCCCCTCATCAATGGGGATAAGCCTGTCAATCATGGCATGTTCGCATCCCTCGGTGGGGCGTATTTCAAAGTCAAACATGCCGAGCGTGACGCTAACGACGCAAGCCTTCCGTACATCAAGGAAATCGGCGATGAATGGGCGGCAGTTTGTGAGCGCCCGTTTGACTTCATCGACGCATATGAGTGCGAAGACGCCGACTTTATCGTTGTCGTCTTGGGTTCTGCAACCGGCAACGTTCGCACCGTTGCGCGCGAGTTACGCGCCGCGGGGATCAAAGTCGGCGTGCTGCGCATCCGCCTGTATCGCCCCTTCCCGTATGCGCAGGTGCGCGAAGCGCTTAAAAACGCGAAAGCCATCGCCATCATGGACAGAGCCGACTCCTTTGGTTCGCAATACGGCCCGCTCGGCCTCGATGTGCGTACCGCGCTGTATGACCTTCCTGCCCGTATACCCACACGCAACTACATCTATGGTCTTGGTGGCGCCGATGTTAAACTGGCGGCCATCAGACAGGTATTCGATGAGCTGCAGGAGCTGGCCGCTGGCTCGCTTGACGAGGGCTTGAACTATCTCGGGACGAGATAGGAAAGGAGGAACATCATGGCAAGTATCAAAGAACTCTCCAAGCAGCCCGATCTTCTTGTCGGCGGACACCGTCTGTGCGGCGGCTGCGGGGCATCGATAGCTGCGCGTCAAGTCCTGCTAGGTGCGCGCGATGTTGAGGTCGTTGCTGCCAGTGCAACCGGCTGCCTTGAGGTATCAACAAGCGCGCTGCCGTATTCATCCTGGGCGACGTCCTGGATCCATAACGCGTTTGAGAACGCTGCCGCCACCATCACCGGCGTCGAGGCGGCGTATAAGGGCTTGAAGGCTGCGGGTAAGATCGCACAGGATAAGGAAATCAAGTTCGTCGCGTTTGCTGGCGACGGCGCTACCTATGACATCGGCTTCCAGTCGCTTTCCGGCGCGCTCGAGCGTGGACATGACTTTGTCTATGTCTGTTATGACAACGGCGCCTACATGAATACCGGTATCCAGCGCTCTTCGGCAACGCCGCATTATGCGTGGGCGACGACGTCTGAGGTTGGCAAGGCCATCCCTGGTAAACCGCAAAAGCGCAAGGACCTTACCTCCATCGTGGCAGCCCATCATATCCCGTATGCCGCCCAGGCGAGCATTGGCAACTGGAAGGACCTTGTAGAAAAGGCCGAGAAGGCTTTCGCGACCCCTGGCCCTGCCTTTTTAAACGTGCTTGCGCCCTGCCCTCGTGGATGGCGTTACGATTCCAGCATGACCATCGAGATCTCGCGCCTGGCCTTCAAGTCGAAGTTCTGGCCGCTGTTTGAGGTCGCGGATGGCGTATGGACCATGCGCGAGGTCAAGGAGAAGGACGTCATCCCTGTAGCTGACTTCCTTAAGCTGCAGGGTCGGTTTGCACATCTGTTCAAACCCACGCCCTCGCCGCTGCTTGAGCAGATCCAACAAGAAGTCGACGAGTATTACGCGTATATACAGCGTATGTGTGCCGCCCACTCCTAGGAAACTCGAAGGAAACTGAGTGAATGGACAGAGCCGCACAAGATCGATCGTCTTGTGCGGCCTGTCCATCGCTTTATTAACGGTCGGCGCCTTTGTGACCATTCCGGTCCCGGTTGGGCTGGCTCCGTTTACCATGCAGAC
>WQXX01000111.1 GCA_009781535.1 Coriobacteriia bacterium
CCGCTTGTGGTGAGAGGCCCGTTTGAGGTGGTAACCGACGTTACGGTCCAAGCGAAGAAATTATTGGTAAGTGTTTCGCCCACCTTGGCGGTGTAGATATTGTTGTATGGCCGGTCTTGTGCCTTAAGCGACCTCTGGATACCGCTGAGCGTACCCCCGTTGTTTTCATCGCCCGTACCCCAGATACAAGCCGCCAGAGAACACAACAGCGCTCCTGCGACAAGCACGGTAAAGAACGGCTTTATCAACGTTAAGCCTTTACGCTTATCTCGTTTCTGCAAGAAAACCACCCCTTTTCCAGCCACAATCCATCTTCGATATTCCAACAAACCCGCATATGCTCGACGCAGGAATCCTCACGTCACTCGTTTTCAGAGCGCCCCTCGCGAGAAAAATCCTCTGGTGAGATTGATTCAATAAATGACCGGAAGTCGCTCATGGCAGCCTCCGTGTTGTTTTCTTTTGAGAAATCATAAGGATACGACGCAGAATTGAGCACATCCTCGTCCACAAACAAAGGCGCATTCACTCGTAAAGCCAGGGCAATCGAATCACTCGGACGAGCGTCAAGGTTGAGAACACGTCCTTTATGCTGGAGATAGACGGTGGCGAAAAACGTCGAGCCTTCGACCCGATCGATAACGACCCGCTCCACCTCAGAATCGAAAGCTCGGATAATCGTGGCAATGAAATCATGGGTCATCGGTCGAAGATGCGTCTGCCCCTCAAGCGCAATGCCGATACTCGCGGCCTCTGCAGGACCGATCCAGATAGGTAAAACACGCTCGGCGAGCGCTTCGCCATGCTTAGGGCGCAGAACGACGACCGAAGGCGTAGGCAGTATTGCCACAACCAGGGTCTCTATCGTCACCGGAACCATGACGTTTCTCGTCCTTTCAAACAGACGTGCGCTCTGCGCTTCTATCAACACATACAAGCATACCACACCGGACTGGTTTGGGCCGCTGTGCGAACGGCTGCAGGTGATAAAGACTATAATGGAGGCGCCAGCCAAACATAAGCTCACGTGCAAGTCGTTCTTGTGTCACCTCGGGCACAAGCCGAGGTCTACAGGTAAGGCTGGAGGCTGAGCGCTTATCAGGACAGCTGTAGGCTGAGCGCGTATGTTGTCAAGCAAACTAGTCGCAAGACAGTTGTACGAATAATGCTTTTCAGGCGTGAAGACAGGAAGAATATGGCCGAGTCGCTCTACAATAAATACCGCCCACAGACCTTTGAAGAGGTGGTCGGGCAGGAGCATGTGGAAAAAACCCTCATGAATGCCGTGGAGGCGGGTAAGCCCTCGCACGCTTATCTGTTTTGCGGCCCGCGCGGCACAGGAAAAACAACCACGGCACGGCTGCTTGCCAAGGCGCTTTTATGCAAGAAAGCTCCGACTCCAGAACCAGATGGCACCTGTGCACAATGCCTTGAGATTGCAGAAGGCAACCATCCTGACGTTTACGAACTTGACGCAGCCTCACGCGCAGGCGTAGACAATATCAGGGAAGAGATCATCAGCCGCGTTAAGTTTGCTCCTACACGCGGAGCCTACAAGATCTACATCATCGACGAAGTACACGCACTCTCGTCCGCCGCCTTTCAGGCCTTGCTGCGCACCATAGAAGAACCTCCCTCACACATCATCTTTGTTCTTTGTACCACGGAGGCCCACAAGGTACCCGACACCATCTCGTCGCGTTGCCAATGCTTCGAATTCAAGCGTCTTAACGAGACACAGATTGTCAGCCGTCTCGCTGACATCTGTGAAAGAGAGGGCTTTGCGGTTGAGCCGGGCGCACTTGAGCTCATTGCGTTGCGCTCTCAGGGAGGGATGCGCGATGCTATCAGCGCATTGGAGCAGGTAGCGGTATTCAGTAATGGGCAGATAGACTACGAGGCAGCCGAAGGCATGCTTGGAGCCGTGACACTCGCTCAGCTTTTTACGCTTGCCGACCTTGTAGCCAGCCGTGATGCAACAGGCTGCTTTTCGTGGGTAGCCGAGTTTGTTCAGGGGGCAACAGACGTCGCCCTGTTCGTCAACGAGTTCGCGGGGCACATCCGCAACCTGTATGCTGCCTGTCTGGTTAAGGACAAAACGGAACTTGCTGCGATACTCAGTTGTGATGAGGACACGTTTGAGCGTTACCGAATGCAGGCGCGGCGCTTTGGTTCAGTCGACCGCCTTGCCCATGTGCTGGCGGTATTGGGCGACTTGAGCAAGGAGCTGAAAAGCGCGCCCAACGCACGCTTGGCGCTCGAGATTGCCTTGACGCGGATGGTGCGCCCAGCAAGCGATTTATCCCTGGAAGCGCTTGCCGCCCGGATTGCTGTTCTTGAACAAGGAGCGCCACTTTCACCTGCCCTTGTGGGCGAAGCGATCGGAGGGAGCGCAAGCGAAGGACCTAACGGTGGAGCCGTAGGTAGCGAGCGGCTGTCGCCCACAAATCCATCATTAGAGCCTGTCGTCCTGAGCGCAAGCGAAGGACCCAGTGGGGGAGCCGTAGGCAGCGAGCGGCTATGTCACCCCGGGCCTGATCCGGGGCCTATCAGGGTGGTTGTAGGTAGCGAACGGTTGTCGTCCAATGATCCTGTAGATTTTGTTGCTGCCCCGTCGTCCACAAATCATGTAGGTAGCTTTGGCTCTAACGCCCCTGTCGCCCCATCTGGCGCAAGCCCCGCTGGCACGTATCGGCTCTGGCTTCAGGTCGAGGCGGAGCTTAAGAAGCAAAGCAGGCTTTTTGGCACGCTGCTCAGCGGCGCCGAAGCACAGCTTGACGCAGAGAACGGAAAGCTGCTCATCGTATTGCCGGGAGACGCAGGCTTTACCAAGATGAAACTTGAGGATCAAGCGAATATCGATTTGATGAAGGCAGCGATCAGTAGGATATTCGGCAAGGATTATCAACCTGTGTATTCGCTCGGCAGCAGTGCCGTCTCCACAACAGAACCATATCGCGAATCCAGGCAAGCACAGGACAAGTCCATCATCGAGGGTATATTCTCCGCAGCCTCCACCAGCAATAATTCCAATAAGCCCGGCGTTAAGGGCGCGCCTGTTATTGAGGAGAGTAAGGACGCCGTGGACACTGCGGATGCTGCGGACACCGCAGACACTGGAGGCGCCAAGGACGCTTTTGCCCAAGCCCCCACCAACGAGAAATCCGACAAAACCCTCTTCGAGGATATGCTCTCCCTAAGCTTCGGCAGTACGATAACGTTGGAGGAGATATAAAATAGGTCGCGAACAGTGCGTATTACAACGAGCAATATCGCTATAATCAGTCTCGGTAGGAGCTGGATGAAAGGAACCATACGATGGCACAAATGGACATGAACAAGATGATGAAGCAGGCACGTCAAATGCAAGCTGAGCTTGCCAAAGCGCAGGCGGAAGCAACAAAGCTGACTGCGGAAGGAACAGCAGGTGGCGGTGTGGTACGCGCCGTGGCAACAGGCGATGGCTTTGTGGAAAGCATCACAATCGACCCGTCTGTCGTCGATCCGGATGATACCGAGATGCTTGAGGACCTTATCACGATAGCCGTTAACGACGCGCTACACGCCGCGCAGGAAAAGGCCGCAGAAAAGCTGAACGCCATAACCGGCGGCCTGAATATCCCCGGCTTGGGTTTCTAGCAGCACAAGCCAATCGAGTATGTGACACAGATACTACAGACAACATGGCACAGGCTGTTTCCATCCAAAGGCTGTTAAACGAGTTCGAGCGCTTGCCCGGCATCGGCCCGAAGAGCGCTCAGCGCATCGTCTATTGGTTGCTTAATCGAGATCCTGCACAAGTGAAAAACCTCGCTGACGCCATCATCGACGTAAAGGATTCCGTGCATTTCTGCAGACGCTGCTTTAATTACGCAGAAGACGAGCTCTGTGATATCTGCAATAGTGTCGAGGCAGGAAGGCGCAATGCTTCGATCATCTGCGTGGTGAGCGAACCGCGCGACATCACTGCCATTGAGCGAACCGGCGAGTTCAACGGATCCTATCATGTTCTTGGGGGAGCCATCTCCCCCATGGAAGGCGTCGGCCCGGACGACCTTACCATTCGCGAGTTGCTGCAGCGCCTTGGATCCGAATCTGTCGTTGAGGTCATGCTCGCGACCAATCCTAATGTAGAAGGGGAGACCACCGCGATCTACCTCTCGCGTCTCATCAAGCCATTGGGCATCAAGACCACACGTCTTGCAAGCGGATTGCCGGTAGGTGGCGACCTCGAGTTTGCCGACGAAGTCACCTTAGGCCGGGCGATAGAATCCCGATACGAGCTGTAGAAAGTTCCGATTCAAGAAGTAAATAGTATAACGCTAAACCCACTCTTTCGGTAGGAGGGGCAAGCGGGATGAAGTTCATCCCGCTCATCTCCCTATCTCAGATTTCCGAGAAAACGATACACCCTGCGTTGACGTGCGTTCGAAATTGGTACTTGACAATAAGGGGGGGGGGGGGGCCTTTGTGGTGTTCCGCAAGGTTAAAA
>WQXX01000112.1 GCA_009781535.1 Coriobacteriia bacterium
CATGAATGGTACATCCTCTCGGTGGTTCCGCGTCTTATACGTCTGCTGGGTCTGAGAACTACGTGGAAACAGAAGCTATGCGAGGGGAATTATGTCATAGCCGGATTATTTCTTCAACAGCTTGTTTTGGGCTTCCTTATAGCCCTCATAGCGTCCTGATAGGCGTACTAATAGGTCAGTTCAAGGTCGGCGCCGGCAAGGGCGTCGTCAGAAAGTGATGCGAAAAGACCCTGGTGATAGCGGTCAAGCGCTACCGCAGCAATCATAGCAGCGTTATCGGTGCAGGCGTTGCGCGCCGGTGCTACAAAACGGATGCCGCGTGGCTCAAAAGCCTTGCGGTAGGCGGCGCGCAACGCCTTGTTCGCAGCCACTCCTCCCCCAAGACAGAAGGTTTTAGTTCCGGTCTGTTCAAGCGCGTCGAGCGCTTTTGAGACTTGGACATCGATGACTGCCTGCTCGAATGAGGCGGCAAGGTCGGGTACCTTCAGCTCGCGTCCGGCTTCCTGCTCCTGTCTGATATACGTGATAACGGCTGTCTTAAGCCCGCTTAACGAGAACCGGAAATCCTTGCTGTTGATGAGCGCACGGGGGAAATCGATTGCCTTTGGATTACCCTGGGCAGCGAGCTTCGAGATGACCGGACCGCCCGGGTACCCAAGCCCCAAAGCCTTGGCAACCTTGTCAAAAGCCTCGCCTACCGCATCGTCAAGGGTCTGGCCGAGCACACGATACTCGCCCCATGCGCGTACATGGACAAGCATGGTATTGCCGCCGCTCAGCAAGGCGATGACAAAGGGAGGCTGCAATTCAGGGTTGTCGAGACGGTTGGAGTAGATATGACCCTCAAGATGGTTGACCTTGATGAGCGGCTTGTCAATCGCCCAGCTCAAGCCCTTGGCAAAAGCGAGTCCGACGACAAGGGCGCCGATGAGCCCGGGGGCGTAAGTGACGGCAATGGCGTCGATAGAAAGTGTGACAGGGGGGACGGTCTGCTTTGTCACACCTCCTGCATCGGCAAGGGCAAGGTCGACCACATTCACGATGCTTTCCGTGTGTTTCCGTGAAGCGATTTCGGGCACAACGCCGCCAAAGCGCGCATGAAAATCCACCTGGCTGGCGATGACATTCGAGAGCAGGCATCCGTTACCATCCATGACCGCTGCCGCCGTCTCATCACACGACGTCTCGATGGCAAGGACGCAAGGTCTGGTGCAGTTAACGACTGCCGGCAGAGCTTTCTGCCCAGAGGAAGCCAGGCCTTGCCGAGAAAGGATGAGCGCATCCTCATGGCTCTCGCCGACGCGTCGTGGAGCATAGTAATGCGGACGGATACCATCGTGCTTAAGCCCGAGTGCGGTATAAAACGCCTGAGCTTCTGCGTTTGATGCGCGGACCTCAAGCGTGACCAACCCTGCTCCTAACGCCGCCGCGTCATCAGTCAGCCGACGCATGAGCTCGCGCGCGATTCCGCGGCGGCGGTACGCGGGCGCAACGACGATATCAAGTATGTGCAGCTGTCCATCAACGACCCAGCCGCCCGCAAAACCTGTCAGGGTATCATCCGTGTACGCTGTCCACCAACTGCGGTCGGTACGCGGAAGCTCATCGGCGAACATCCCCCGCGTCCAGCACTCGCCCGAAGTTGCTGAAGGCTCTCCCTCGCCAGCAAACACGCTTGCTTCCAAGGCGGCAACCCGATCAAGGTCACCTGACGCCATGGGGCGATACACCACCTGCCCACAAAGGGCTGGGTCTGCCACACCGCTGAGGGGCACTTCGACAAGAGCGCCTTGGGCGATGGCGCCATCCGCCGCCAGACGTTTGCGCTCGTTTTCCTCCGCGTCGGATAGACGTGTATAGATGGGGAGCAGCGCCGCAGGGTTGCCCGCTGAGTTGCCCGCTGAATCGCCTATTGGGTCTTGAAGGGATACCAGCGATTCCTCCCGCTCTTTTCCACCACACCCAAACCAGAACGCATATAGCAAGCCGGCGCCCGTTGGTACCCATAAAACTTCAGGCGTAAGCGTGAACAAGGCCTTCGCCTCTGAGCCGCTGAAAGCGTCGGAGAATTTCCGGAGCCCATCGCCCGCAAGAATCAAAGGTTCGCCGGCAGCTCGCCATTGTTGCGCCACCACATCTGCTTTTGCCACCGTATGTGCATCAAACCGGACAACCGCCTTTGTTTTCTGCCGAAAATCCGGCTGGAATGACTGAGAAAAAGGCGGCTGAGCGGCTTGGTGTTTGTCCAATAACACAGCGGGGTCAGAATCGCAAAGGGTAAAACGGGCTGGGTAGACCTCACCACGCATGGCATCGGCTACCACGCCGATAGCGCCACGAATGCCCGCAAGCCAGGCACCCCACGCTATTGCATCAAGCGTCGAGACCCCATAGAGGGGCACACCGAGACCATACGCCAGACCTTTTGCTGTGGCAATCGCAATCCGGACTCCGGTAAATGAACCCGGGCCCCGTCCGCAAACCACACAGGCGATATCCTTCTTGTCCAAATTATTCGCAGTAAACAAGGCGTCGATGGAGGGCATGAGCTGCACATTGGCCTCTCGTCGCGCAGCATGGTCGTCCGTGGCAAGCACGCGTCCATCGATCGTGCCCACCGCCAAGGCAATGTGCTCGCTGGCGGTATCAAATGCAAGAACAAGGTTTTTACCCATTGCGCAGCCCCTCTGCGCCCATCGGTTCGTCAAGTGCTCGCACCAAAGCGTCTCCCACTCGCGCTAAGGCATCCTCAACTCGCTCGCTAGCGTCTTCTGCAAGCACTAAGGCACCCTCCTCACACACCAGAGCACCCTCAGCCTGCCATGCTTGCAGCAACTGAACAGCTCGCGACCCATGCGCGACAAGAGAGATCATTCGTGTGTTCGCCAAAAACTCACCGGTTTTCAAAGAATCCTCTTCCGACAGCATAAGCTCGAAGGAGGCCTCAAGATATTCGAGGGGCAACGCGGTTGGGAATTTATCTCCCCACTCGACCAGACTCACCGCATCGCTTTCCAGACAACCGAAATAATCGATGTCGTCAAGCTGCGCCGGGTCATCAAGCCGATACAGATCAAGATGGTTAAGCCTCTGGCCATTGTTCGCTTCATAGACCAGCATGATATTGAACGTTGGACTGGTAACCGCCTCAGCAATACCAAGCCCCTGGGCGATTCCTTTAGCAAACTGCGTCTTGCCAGCGCCAAGATCCCCTGTGAGTACAAGGACGTCGCCTGGTTTCGTGACGCGACCAAGTGCGGCGCCGAAGGCGATCGTCTCCTCGGCGCTGTGCGTTAACAGACCTTTCATCAGGCGCCTGTTACGCCGAATTCTTTGCGTCGTTTGGTGATAAGCGCACCGAGCAGCTCGAAATCTTTCTCCATCACGGGTCCTTTGCTCGGGTCATATAAGGTAGCAGCCGGATGGTAGATCGGCAATACGCTGAAGCGCCCGGTCATGTGCACGCGCCCGCGCAGGTTGCTGATCCCCACGTCGGTTTTAAGTATGAACTGTGTGGCAAAGCGCCCCAGGGTTACGAGTATCAAAGGATTGACAGCACGCACCTGGTCGCGCAGGAACGGCGAGCAGATTTCTATCTCTGCAGGCAGAGGATCGCGGTTGTTGGGCGGACGGCATTTGAGCACATTGGCGATGTAGATCTCCTCACGTGTGAGCCCGGCGATTCCCAGTAGGGAGTTAAGGTACTTGCCCGCTGCCCCAATAAAGGGTTCGGCGCCAAGGTCTTCCTGTTTACCGGGAGCTTCCCCGATGAACATGACTTGGGCATGTGGGTTACCAACGCCAAATACCACCGTGGTACGCGTCTCGCACAGTTCACAGCGACGGCATTGGCCAAGGTTCACACGGACTTCATCAAGCGTAATCGTACTCAAAATCCACGTCACTCCCGGTTCAGGTAGTTCTTGCCAAGCCTCAGTCCAAAACGACAGGCGAGGTCATAATTAATGGTGCCGAGAACACGCGCCATGTCGTCAAGCGTTATCTCCAGAGCGCCGCTTCGCCCGACGATGACCACTTCTTCCCCGATCTTGACATCCTGACGCTCGGCAAAGGGCACGGAGCGCAGGTCGACTTCGAACATGCACGCGTCCATGCAGATGTTGCCAGCCTGCGGAAAAGCCCGCCCGCGGACCAGCACGTCCATGCGGTTGGACAGCACGCGCGAAAGCCCATCGCCGTATCCGATAGGGATGGTGGCGATAAGCACGTTACCAGGCGAACGATGCGTGAACCCATAACTCACGCCCTCCCCAACCGGCACCGGTTTAACGAACTCGATGCGGGCATGGATGCTCATCGCAGGCTTGAGGTTGATCAACTCGCGGGTTATATCATTGGAGTGCATGCCGTAGAGCGCAAGCCCGGGACGCACCATATTGAAATGCGTTTCCTTGAATCGGATGAGCGC
>WQXX01000113.1 GCA_009781535.1 Coriobacteriia bacterium
AAGCCGAAATCAGGACGCCTGCTCCCATGAACCAGGGTCGGTCGATCTTATCCCCCAGGTATCCGAACAAGGGCTGGATAACGGCTGAGATAACACTGTTCGCTAGCATGACAACGGCTGCCGCCGTATAGCTCAGGTCGTACGTGACCACCAAAAACGGCAGCATAGCAGGCAGCGCGCCCTGGCTGATATCGCAGCATACATGGGCAAACGTGATGAGATAACTGTGGCGTCGAGAGTTCATGTCTTCATTATACGGCGCGTTGGAAGCATTGTGGGACTGATAGCAAACGGGCGGTTGTTGGCGACCGGCTGCTAGCAGGCGGCTGCGAGCAGGCGGCTGCTGGCGTGAGGTTGACCGCTGGCAGCTAGCTGCCCGGCTGCGAGCAGGCGGCTGCGAGCAGGCGACTGCTGGCGCCAGGTTGACCGCTGGCAGTTGACTGCCCGGCTGAGAACCGGCTACTGACCGTAAAACAATCCGGCAAGGTACATGGTTTGGTGTATAGTTTGTCAGGTCAGATAGACTGGTGACGCAGGGTTTCCCATTACATGTCCACGACCTGAAGGATCCCTGAGGATCGCCGGACAGGAGAGAAGGGTTTATGCAGTATATCGACCTTGGAGCAACAGGATTGGAAGTCTCGCGTTTTGGATTGGGTTGCATGCGCTTTCCTCAAGACGAGGCTGAGGCTATCCAGATGGTACGCTACGCCATCGACCATGGTGTAACTTATATCGATACCGCCTATATCTATCAGAACAGCGAAGAGATATTGGGCAAGGCGCTTAAGGGCGGCTATCGTGAGAAGATCAAACTCGTTACAAAAGCTCCCTTGTGGAACATCAATACGTATGCGGATCTCGAGACCTATCTCGACATCCAGCTCAAGCGCCTCGGCACCGACTATCTTGATGTGTATCTGCTCCATAACCTTTATCAACGCCATTGGGAAAAGGTCCAAGACCTTGAGGCTTTCCACTTCCTTGAGGAGATGGAGGACAAGGGAAAGATCGGTGCGAAAGGTTTCTCGATCCACAACACCTTTGACGCCTTTAAGGAAGTGGTGGATTACGCGGCGTGGGACGTTGGGCAGATCCAGCTCAACATACTTGATGTAGACAACCAGGCGGGCCTTGCTGGCCTTATGTATGGCGCCTCGCACGGTCTTGCGATGGTGATCATGGAACCCTTGCGTGGAGGCAACCTGGTAACCAGCATGCCCAAAGCAGTGGCAAGTTTGATCGAGGATTACCCCGAAAAGCGCTCACTTGTCGAGTGGGCGCTGCGCTGGTTGTATGACAAGCCGGAGGTTTCGGTCATCCTCAGCGGTACCTCGACCTTGGAGCAGCTCAAGGACAATCTCCGCATCTTTGAGAAGGCTTCTACTGGCTGTTTGAGTGAGGCAGACCAGGAGCTGATTGGCAGGATTCGGGCAGCCTATGAGGCCCAGCATACTGTCGGCTGCTCGGCGTGCCGTTACTGTATGCCCTGTGCGCAGGGCGTTGACATCCCAGGCGTCTTTAAGCTATACAACAGTTACAAGCTGCTCGGCTGCTCTTTTGTTGACAGGCTTATGTACAACTCAACCTTTGTCGAGCGCGGAAAGGGCGCAGATAGGTGCATCGCCTGCGGGCTTTGCCAGGAGAGATGCCCTCAGCGTTTGAGTATCATCGAGTCACTCGAAACAGCTCACAAAGAATTGACCTCATCGTAGAGCAGGTCGCCGGGTTTTGATTAACGCGTGAGCCAGAAACGCCGGCGCCTCCGTTCGGAGGCGCCGGCGTTTGTTTCTTAAACATGCTGGGGTGGCAGCTGGGATTATCCGCGCGCGGATGGTGGCGGCGTACCATTGTCAGTAGCTATAGCTTCATCAACAAACGGCAGAGGTTTATTGAAGTAACCATCATCTACCTCTATCGGTATCTGCACCACCGGCACGAGAGTATCAAGCGTGTAGACCCCTACATTGTTTGCTGCGCAGATGTAGAAGTACGTATCGATATACAGTCCTCGTTGATTGAAGTAGTAGTAATAGAACTCATCTGTCTTAAACTCGATGGCTTGCCGCTTGTAAAAACCTCTCTCATCCGAATAGCCATAGACTTCATATCCGTCCCCCACGGGAAAACCAATGAGGTTTTTCTCTGCGTCGATAATGATGGCTTTGTGGTCATACAGCGCGTTGGAATAGGTGTCGCCAAGGTTAAAGACGTGCTTTTCGGTGATGTTGAAAGGATCTGTCGTATCGAACATGCTCAACTTAAGGCCTTGCGTCCTGCCATCCTCATCAGTTGCCATACCAAAACCGAACAACCTGTTCTCACCAAAGATATGCATGTAGGTTGAAAATCCCGGGATCTTCAGCGCACCTTGTATCTTGGGGTTCTTTGGGTCAGAAAGATCGACGGAAAAGAGCGGATCAATCCGCTCAAATGTCACAAAATAACCAACTGCTCCATCAAAACGTACCGAATAGACACGCTCTTTTTCAGCCAGACCTGTGATACTGCCGCTTTCCTCCAGATCCTTGTCAAGAATATACAGCGCGTTGGTGGGTGGTTCGAATTCGTAGGAACCATAGTCGTAAATCTTGCTCTTGCTATCCTCCAAAGTCCGGTAGCTGTTTGAGTAGACCGTAGTGACGATGCGAAGGTACCCCTCATACTCGTCGAGGGCGAACTGGTTGACGACCACGCCAGGAACAAGACCATCGGCAATGTAGTCGATTTTTCCATCAGCGATGGAGAATTTGATAATCCTTGTAGAATTGATCTGCCGGTACTCAGTGACTGTAAAAGAACCGTCTTTATAGGAGTTTTCCACAACCTCATCAAAGACCCCGTTTGCCAGATACAGGTTGTCATAACTCATATACAAGGTGTTGTTTGAGCCGAGAATCGACTGCTGGTCGATGCAGCTTGCTTTGGCGACGTCGATGGAGGTGATAACAGTGTATGCAGCAGAGTCAAGATCAGGAAGGATGCAGACGTCGCGAGGGGCAACCAGCGTTACAGCTGCTCCTGTGTAGAAAGCAGGCACAAACATCTCGGGGCAATCACGATCAAGAGGAAGGTAGTTGTAAATCCAGTAGCTTGAAATAAGATAAAGGATGCCGTCCTGAAGACGCGAGGAGAGATACGAACCATCTTGCCCGAAGACATTGACCAAACGAGGCTTTGCAGGGTCGCTGATGTCGAAGCATGCGACCTCGGTAAATGTCTGGTAGTTGTAAGACGGATAGTAGTAGTCCTTGACGCTAGCGTCGCTGCCAGCAGTCTCATTGGTGTAAGTCGGTTCATTGATCATCTCATAGATGCTGTAGTCATAAAGGATGACGAGTGTGTTGCCAACAACATACAGCTCGCGGGGATAGACTGGATAACTGTTCTCGTTCTTGTTGACAATGACGTCCTCGATTTTGATCCGAGCGACCTCTATGGTGTTTGCACCGTCTGCACGCATGATGACGACTTCGGCCCCCGAGACGATAAAGATGCTTTTACCATCGGTTTTAACGATGTCGCCTTCGTCGATGCCTCTGACTTGCACATTGGTCTGCGAATACGAGCTATTCGAACCCGAAGCGGCTTCTTTTGCTTCTATTCCTAGAGCTTCTATTCCAGGAGCCGCAGGCATCGGAGCGCCATCCGCATTATCCAGTACTCCCCAAAACATACCTCCGTTTGGGTTTTGCATCTCCATGATGTATGCAAGGGCATCATAGATATCATCGTACGATGTTGGAATCGTGAGCGTGCCTGCGAAGTTTGGTTTCACCGGTTTGGGCGGCAAACCGATGGAGAATAAAGAGCATCCGGATAGCAATACTCCGGAAGACAAAGCCAATGCAAGGCAAAGCGCCATGACTATGCGACCAATTGAAACTTTGTTCGTTTTCTTCATAAGTACCTCCGTCGTTTTAACATCATGAATCATACCACCGGATTCTTTCATGATAGCTTTTAAGATTAAAACGAATGAGAATACAAAAGTGTCGGAGAAGTTTTTGTAGTATACTGGACACTTCCTTGAGAGACTTCCTTGAGAGCATTCAGCAAACACGTTTTCGCAAGCGTCTCATGGCGATGTTTCTCGATGGTATTTCCCTGTGGGCGATTGGCGCAGCGGTAGCGCAGGTGCTTTACACGCACAAGGCCAGCGGTTCAAATCCGTTATCGCCCACCACCACATGCATATGGGCTTTTCGCCCATATGCATGTGGTGCGTTACGAGACGACGGATTTGAAGCCAGACATGGGCTTGTCGTCGCAAACGTTGGGAGTGCTATTCCGGCAGGAAATGCTTTGGATGTCGCAAAAGCAGATTGCCTTACTGTTCGACGTAAATCGTCCGGCTGTTACCAAGCACCTCGGTAATATCTTCAAAGAGGGAGAGTTAGCCGAAACCTCAGTAT
>WQXX01000114.1 GCA_009781535.1 Coriobacteriia bacterium
TATGTGGCGCTTCCGGGTTGTAGCGAGCACCAGACGGGGCTTGCGGTCGATCTTGCGTTAAACCAGCCGGATATCGACGCTTTACGACCGCATTTTCCCTATTCAGGTATCTGCGGTGCCTTTCGTTCCAAAGCCACGCACTATGGTTTCATCGAACGCTATCCCAAAGGCAAGGAACACATCACCGGCATCGCGCACGAGCCGTGGCATTTCCGTTATGTGGGAGCCCCTCACTCCCGGATCATGAAAGATATGGGCTTCACACTCGAGGAATACCTGATCTGGCTTCAAGGATTCCCGTATGGAAAAAAGCCGCTCCGCTACCTGTTTGACGGTTTGGCTATCGAGGTCTTCTATCTTGCAGCAGATCGTGACAGTGTCTTGCTCGAAATGAAAGACGATGTTCCATTCACCATATCTGGTGACAACATGGGCGGTTTTATCGTCACGGTCTGGAGAGGAAGCGTATGAAAGGCTCCCTACTCTCTGTCTCACCTACAGAACCTCAGCAGGAGAGCAGGCTTGCTAGGTTTGCTGAATCAACCACGGGATTGCAGCAAGCGAGAAGGCACGCTGAGCTTTCCGGGCTTTCCGGGCTTCCTGCGCCGATTAGCATTCCGCAAGCAAGCAGGTTTCCTGCTGTTTCTTCTGTCAGACGGGCAGGGTTCAGGCGGGCAGAGCGCGCGGCGCTCTGCCCGCCTGAACTCTGCCCGCCTGCACCCTGTCCACCTTTTCAAAAGAGCAGGGCATGGATCGAGCTTGATATGGGCAACCTGCGTCACAATGTCGGTGTCCTGCGGAACTTGCTGCCCGATACCTGCGAACTCATGCCCGCCGTTAAGGCAGATGCATACGGGCATGGGGCGGTGCTGATCTCCAAAGAACTGAACGCAATGGGTATACGCTCCTTCTGCGTCGCATCAGCAGCAGAGGGCGTGGAATTACGCGAACATGGCATACAGGGCGATATCCTCGTATTAGGGTACACGCACCTCGAACAGTTCTTATTGCTAAGGCGATACCGTCTCACACAGACGGTTGTGGATTATTGCCACGCCAAAGCACTAAGCGAATACGGTGGTTTGTTCGATGTGCACATCAAGATCGATACCGGTATGCACCGCCTCGGCGAGCGCGCGGACAATATCGACGATATCCTGCGGATTTTCCAATTCAAGAATCTCATCATACGCGGGATCTATACGCATCTGTGCACAGATGACGGCACCAGAGAAATCGACAAAGACTTCACAAGAATGCAGGTTGAGAGCTTCTATCGCGCGCTCGACAGAATCAGGGAAGAAGGCTTTGCCATCCCCAAGACACATATCCTCAACAGTTATGGGGTCTTTAATTACCCAGAGCTGGCGTGCGATTATGCCAGAGTTGGCATCGCCTTGTATGGGATGCTCTGCACTTTTGAGGATAGCTTGGATTACACAACCGGGCTTCGCCCCGTGCTGTCGGTCAAGGCACGGGTTAGTGCAGTCAAGACTATCCATGCTGGTGAGACAGTCGGGTATGGGCTGGTATTCACCGCGCTGCATGAAATGAGGATCGCAGTTGTCGCCATCGGTTATGCGGACGGTGTGCCGCGAAACCTTTCCTGCGGTGCTGGCGCTGTATTGATCAACGGGCAAAGGGCTCCTATCGTCGGTCGTGTCTGCATGGATCAGATGATGGTCGATATCACCCACATCGACGGTGTTCAGCAAGGTGACATCGCCGTAGTCATCGGCAGGTCCGAACAAAAGTCTGAGAGCAGGTCCGAGTACGACTCCGAGCGCGATTGCGAGCGCAGTTGCGAGAACAACTCTAAGCGCGACTCCGAGCGCAGTTCCAGGCACAGTTCTGCAGATAACCTGCGTGCACCTGAAATAACCGCCTGCGAGGTCGCTCGACAGGCTGGCACGATCTCAAACGAGATCCTTAGCCGTCTCGGTGCAAGATTAGAGAGGCATTGATTGCCAGGAATGCCCTACCTTGATTCATTCAGGTGAGAAGCCGTACGCTCCGGCAACACGAATAAACCGCTCCCCCTCTCCAACAGTATTCAGAAAGTCATTCATATCGTTCTTGAGGGTTTCCGGCAGTTCAATCGTAGTTTCCGCAGATAGTAACGCAGCAAGACGAAGGATATCATTTTTGTGCTTTCGAATGCTTCTACTGTCTACAAGATCACCATCAGCTTTGCGATTTGATAAATCAAGCCAAGCCTTTGCCTTGAGCGGAATGAGGTGCTCTGCATCGAGGATCGAGATGCCACTAACACTTTTTACGCCATCTTTCAGAAAAAAGTAGTATTGGTCATCAAGCAGAATAGCTGATAGGCTAGATATCTCATCCTCAACAGGTAAAGGTGTAAGTACAGCGTCTTCTGAGAGTTTTATCTCATCAAGATGACGGGAGAATAACTCGATCATATAAGGATACTCGGGTGATTCCGGGCACGAGAATCGATAGAAGTGTGGTCTGCCTGTGCTCTTTTGTCGAAAGTCATAACCTGCTGCTCTAATAAACTCCCATAGTCTTTCACAAAAACTTATATCGAGAACCTCGACGATCAAGACCATGTCAATATCTTTAGTAACACGAAAGTCACTGCCTGCTTCACTCATTAGTAAATCGCAGGCAGTTCCTCCGATGATGACATAATACTCCTCACAGCCGCGGAACCACTCTTTGAAACTTGCTAGCCCGTTTACCATTCTCGCACCTTCCAAACCATTGCCTGAAGCTCATCAAGCGCCTTTTCTACACGTTCATCTTCAGAATACATGAGCGAAGCAACGAGCGAAAGCGGGTCGACGATAGTGGCTTTTTCTGAAAGGAGTCGGGGGTTGTATCTCCAAACTTGAACTTCTGCCTGAGTGTCCTCATCAACCAGTACGTCAAACGATTTGAATACTGCCTCTGTTCCAGAAACAGCATAGGTCGTTATTGAAGGCAAGCTCAACATTGTCATAGCAGACAATGCACTCAAGCCAGCTAGATGCAACCCCGGCAGTATTTCATCCTTTTCTGCAAATAACCTTTTCCTCACAGGGTCGAGTAAGAAGGGCTTTGACCTGTCGAATAAAGATTTGCGATCTTCTTCCCGAAAAATGACTGTGCGTCTTCCGTCGTACCGTGTTTGTACAAGTCGAAGTGCCGCTAAAAGCCTGACAGATCGCGAGATTTGCATCGCGCTAAAGCCAAGCGTTTCCGCAGTTTTGCTGACGACCATTTCAGCGTGTTTTTGGTATAGAAAGTGAAACAAGAGAAGCTGGGCAGAAGGTGTCAATGTGCGTACTGGCTTGACTTTAGCAAAGAATCTTTCCTTTAATGCGAGAGCCATGAAGGGCAAGTACAGCTGGCTTCCTTCAACAACAAAAGGAATTCGGGCATTAAGTAAAGCATTCCTTTGATATGCTGTGATAACATCGAGTTGTAATACAACAGGTAACAGCTCAACCTCTTGGATTCTTGATAGATGCTTTTTGAGTGTTGGAATCGTTGGAAGCTCAATTATTGGATACATAAACAAACAAGGTGTATCGCCAACCTCTGCTTTATTAAACCGGTAATTGTCAAGCAGATAATATGGTAGCTTCGTCTCATTGTCCCATACATCAATCTTAACAAAAACACCAAGTACTTCTTCGATATATGTCATATCAATCCTTAATCTAACTTGTTTTTCATAATATAACATTATTAATGTTATTTGCAAATACTATGTTATTTAAGCACGCGGATTAGTCATTTCGTTCTAGCTCTCACTAGCTAATCAATATCTTTAGCGGTCTCACTGAGACCTCAGGGCGATTGAGCGCCAAATCCCTGTTCATTTGCAGATTCAGCCAAAACTGCGGTGTCGTCCCGAAAGCCTCTGAGAATAACCAAGCGGTGGATGGGGTGATTCCTCGCTTCCCATTCACGATCTCGTTCACACGTTGCACGGGTATCCCTACGTGTGAAGCGAGCTCGACTTGGGTAATCCCCAATGGAATCAGGAACTCTTCACGCAGGATTATGCCTGGGTGCGTTGGTATTCTGTTCTCAGGAATCATCCTCATCATCCCCTAGTGGTAGTCCAGTATCTGTACATCGTAAGCGTTGGAATCCTCGAGCCTGAAAACCAAGCGCCATTGGTCATTGATCCGTATCGAATAGATACCCTTAAAATCCCCTCTCAGTGGTTCCAGCCGGTTGCCTGACAGTGATCTCAAATCTGCAAGACTGTGCGCTGCATTTAGGACATCGAGTTTTCTGAGGGCAATCCTTTTCATTTCCTTTGAATACTCCCGCGATCTGACGGAAGCCCTATTATGGAAAAGATCCTCAGTTGCCTTGTCTGCAAATGAAACAATCATGAAACCTGCTTTCTCTACTGTTGCATGGTATCACGGATACCATGCA
>WQXX01000115.1 GCA_009781535.1 Coriobacteriia bacterium
CCGGGCGCAGGGTACTGAAACTACGTATCTGCATATCAAGGGGCAGGGATGGGAAGACTTCGAGCGCAACAGAATGATTGAAGGCGATACCGTCGATGCTGGTAGCGAAGGGCTCATCGAAATCCCTGTCGAACGGCTCCTCGGAAGGTCCCACCATGACGTTCCCATCAACCGTGGGTACGAGCGTAGCCCCTTTGCCTTTGATCTCCGGCTCATGGAATATGATGTGGGAGAGTTGGTCTCCCACACATTCGTCAAGCACCAGATAATCTCCGCGTGTAGGCTTGATGATGAAGCTCGGCTCGGTCACAAGCCCCATACAATCGCTGGCAGCCAGCCCCGCACAGTTGACAACCGCCGATGCCAGTATCAGGTTGGAGGCAATTTGGCTTGCGTTGATTGCCGACAACTCGCTCAGATCCTCGCGCTGTATCTGGGTGACCCGTGCATTGAACACGAATTCGGCTCCATGATCAATGGCGTCTCGTGCCGCTGCCAGACAAAACTCCCAAGGATTGACCGTGCCGATGGAAGGAGCATACAAAGCTGCTGTTATGGTGTCTGACAATCCCGGCTCCAAAACGCGCGCCTCGTCACCAGTCAAGAGACTTAAGCGTTCCACACCGTTGCGAAGCCCCTGATCGAGCTTATTCCGTAGTGTCTTTTCACCATTCGGTCCGCACGCAACCATGAGCGAACCGCATTGCCGATACGTCACGCCCAGTGCCTTGCATAACTCGGAAAAACCACGGTTGCCCTCAACGCACATACGGCTTTTAAGTGTGTTGGGTTTGTTGTCGTAGCCCGCATAGACGATGGCTGAATTGGCTTTGCTGATGCCACAACATACATCATGCGCCTGCTCAAGCACTATCGTACGCAAGCCTGCACGCGCAAGATGACGTGCAGCAAAACAGCCCAGAAGCCCGGCGCCGATGACTGCGACGTCATAGCATTCCTCGCCAGTGGACGCATTGCACTCGCGCGCTGCATTGCCATGCGCCTCATCCGTCAACAGAATGTACAAATCATTGTGGCGTTTCGTCATACGTGCATCAGCTCTAACCCAATCTTCAGTCTGGAATCACAACTGACCATCCAATACAAGAACAGGTCAGAGGCTCATTGCCGTCTGACCTGCGAAAACTCGTGGTGCGCGATGTTGGATTTGAACCAACGACCCCTACCGTGTCAAGGTAGTGCTCTCCCCCTGAGCTAATCGCGCACATGATGCCGCAGTGCCGTCGGTATAGTTAATAGGAGTAACCCGTATATCTAACCGCGCTAAAAGCAGCGAAGGATAGTTTAGCAGACTTAACCGTTACGCCAAGTCTTTCTGGCGAAAAACATTGAATTCGTAATAAGCGCTTGCATGATGAGGCAAGCTCTCGTAGAATAGCATCTTGCACAATGCGGACATGGCTCAGCTGGTAGAGCACAACCTTGCCAAGGTTGGGGTCGCGGGTTCGAATCCCGTTGTCCGCTCCATCGTCATCCGAGCCGATTGGCGCAGCCCTGTGCGGCACAACCGGCTTTTTATTTCGGCGACGTCGCCAAGTGGTAAGGCAGAGGCCTGCAAAGCCTTTACCAGCGGTTCGAATCCGCTCGTCGCCTCCATAGCAAATGAGAAGGTCGCCTTCCGGCGACCTTTTTGTTTGCTGCTCGAAAGAAGAACGGATTCGAATCCAAACAATCCTTGGCATGTTTTTCGATTTCTTCTTTCGTGGATCCAGACAGCAAGCTGGCCTTAACGCCAGTTGCCGCTTCCACTTCCTGTTTCCACGCCGTCACCTGCTGGACGCTTTCAAGGTCTTTGACCCTCGCCTCGGCTTTAGTGGCGCGTTCTTCCGCTTTCTGGAGCTCTGTCTGGTTGGCAGCCCGGATCTTTGCCAGTTCGGCAGCATCTGCTTTGTACGTATCGTAATCTGAGTACTTTGCCTTCTCTGCATAACGGATACCGGCTGCAACCTTATCGAATTCCTCCTGCGTCGTTATGGGCGTAAAGCCCGCTCCCTCAATCTGAGGTGGGTTCCCCGTCTGGGTAGCTTCAGCCATCTCTGGCTCCTTTCCCTCCTTATGGAGTCAATGTGCCTACGCATGATTCTGCCCGGCGTATTCGGGCAACAAAAAAGCCGCCCTGGCGGACAGCTTTTCATGTCAACATTTTTAAAATAATGCTATAATAGCTTTGGCACTCAGCCGGGTCCGAGATCGGGTCGCGAGTGCTTTTTTATGATCTGATTAACGACCCATCTTTCCCGATGAACAATCCTTCTCTAACCCCTAACCTATTCATCTCATACCTAAACTTTTTCAGTGCCTCAGCATCGTTAAGCCTGCTGAGTCTGTTGTCTAACACTACCTTCGGAAAATCATCAAGTAACAAACCTGATTCATGTAGACGCTCCCACTTTGAGACCGCCTCTCTCAACCTTCTCCTAATAGCAGTCTCCCCACCTTCTGGTGTCTTTAACTCCCAATACTCGGTGCCTATTAGAATATCGATATTAGCAGGATTGGAAGACAATGTTCGGAGAACAGTAACCGGGAATCCCTTGCTCTTTAAAAACTCATATCCATCGATTTCTTTTTGCTCTACTAGTTCTCTTTCTCTTTGATTCAGAAGACTATAGTCTATCTCGGGCTCAATCCCTTTCATAACCCAATTATGGTCACGTCGAGCAAGCTCTGCTCGTATCTCGTGTTCCCACTCAGGCTTTATTCCTTCATTTATCGGATACCCAAGCGTACGTTTAACGTCATCAAGGGCTTCCCGGATGGCGTCTGAGTCGTAATGCCCGAACTTGACGCTGTGACCAATGAAGCCTGGAACGAATATGCAGTCACAGTGGTCATGGAAGGTCCTGCCCTCCACATCAAGCACCTTGATGCTGTAGGTGACCCCTAGCGCAGCCATCTCAAGGCAGAATGCGCACGTGGTCGGCCCCATCGGGACCGATGCGCAGCCTGTGCTCTTGTCGTCTTGTGCAGAGTTGATGCGCATGGTGTTGCGCCCTGCGGTGTTGATGCGCCTGTCTACCATGTCGGCTAGTTGTTTCTTGGTGACATCGTATGCATCCTCGTCAGAGATCTTGCCTCTCTCAGCCTCTTTGAGCTGGTGGGTCAGGCCGTAGGTCTTGACTGCCTCTGTCGCATACTCGAGGTTTCTGGCACCGTAGCTCTCGCCAAGGATCTGCTTGCGCCATATCTCGTAGCGGTCAGCAGCTGCAGAGCTTGCAGCATTCTCGTATTTCCAGACCAAGGCCTCCATGCGCTCATCCATGTATTTGCGGAACGAGGCCGTGTCTGGGTAGTCCTTCCATTCAGACAGCAGCCTTTCGATATCCTCAGCTGCTGCTTTCGATAAGGCGTCTACCGCTGCCTTGTAACCGCCAAGGTCATACGTTGCCATTGGTGCCACGCACTCTAGCCAATGCCTCGTCGAGCACCCTGCGCCCGTCTGCCTTGTGCTTATCTGACAACATCCTCATGCGCTGGTCGTCGGTATATCCGAGCTCTTCAAGTGCCACCTCGGTTTCTGCTATCCAAGGGATCGCTGCAGCCTGCTTGACTATCGCATCTGCCTGGGAGACGCGCGAGGGCTTTTCGGGATTTCGGAATATCGGCGTGATGGTCTTTTCTATCTCGTCCAGATCCGCAACCCGCTTGTCCTGCATGATCGCCAGGATGAGCAGCCCGATGTTTCGCAATGCCACGCCGTTGGTGATGTTCAAGCCCTCGGCTTCGATGATGAGGTCTTCTCTTGCAGCATGTATCGCCTCAGCCGAGCTCGGGTTGTCGTGGATGACACCAAGGCTTGATATCGGTATCGACGTCTCGCCGGCGAATGAGGCTGCAAGCTGGCGTGAATAGTCCAGGTGCGGCTGCATGCTCATCTGGGGCAGCTGCCCGTATGTCGGCACCTCGCCGTTCTCATCTCTTGACGCCAGGAATATCGACGTGATGTATTGCGTCCATTTCGGCTTGTTGAACGCCTCCTCGTCAGCCCCGAGGAGATATCTTTGCGGAGCGGTGAAGAACTCGGCGCTGACCTCGGTCCTAAGCGCCTCACGCACCGCTGAGTCGGTGATCGACATGACCGCCCCGCTGATCCTTGATTTGCCGAACGGACGGTCGATCGATGGGCGGTACCTTAATGGCTCCATCAACGGGCGGCCTTGCGGATGCGGCTTCCTCTCGGCGCGGAACAGCCCATTTTCCTGCGTGATCTCGAACACGGCATCGTCGGTATACGTGTCATTGGGGACGTATAATTTTGACAGAATTGGCAATATGGGCTATCCTGATGCTGAGGTGATCAATATGGCGAGACACGCAAGACAACTGAGCGCAAGTGGTATCTACCATGTGATGCTAAGAGGCATCAACCACAC
>WQXX01000116.1 GCA_009781535.1 Coriobacteriia bacterium
CAAGATCTCGATATCCGACACTATCCTCAATAAGCCCGGCAAACTGTCCGATAAAGAATATGAAATCATGAAGGATCACACCAAGGAAGGCGAGCGGATTATCGGCCAGATCGTGTCTCGGACTGGAGAGGATGAGGTGTTCCTGCGCAATGCGAAACTGTTTGCGGGATATCACCATGAACGTTGGGATGGCACGGGGTATCCCTACGGGCTGGGAGGAACAGAGATCCCGTTGCAGGGACGGATCATGGCCTTTGTCGACGTGTATGATGCCCTTGTATCTGAGCGTCCGTATAAGAAGGCCTTTAGCCATGAGGATGCGATGTCTATCATCATGGAAGGTACCGAGACGCAGTTCGACCCAAATATCGCAGAAGTATTCAATGAAGTAGGCGATCAATTCAAGATGGTGATATCGACATGAGTAAATTCAAGCGTTTCATTTATGACTATTTTATAACCGACGAGTTATCGTTCGAATCGCGGACGCTTAACTTCGTCTGTCTGTTTGGCGCGATCGCGTCCTTGCTTGCGCTTATCTCGCGCATCATTGCCGGGCTGCCGTTCATCACCATGGTGCCGCTGCTTATCATGATCGTGGCAATCGTCTTTATCCTTATCGTGTCCTTGCGACGAGGAAAAAACGCTGGGGTTCTCACCACGCTCATCGTGAGCGGGGTCAGTGTTGTCTTCTGGCCTTTCCTCTTCTTTACCATCGGTGGGCCAGGCTCCGGCATGGCGGTGTACTTTGCCTTGGCGATCATCCTTAATTTCACGTTGCTAAAAGGAAAAGCGCGCTATATCGTACTGGCGATAACTTTGATCATCACGGTTTTCTGCTATACCTCAACGTTGTTCTTTGGATGGGGCGTTTTACCAGAAGGTGGACTGACCACCTACCAGCTCTTTGTCGACATACTGCAATCCGTTATCATCGTGGGCTTCCTCATGGGAGTCATCATCTTGTATCAGACGAAGCTATTCAAAAACCAAAAGAAAAAGGGGGAGACAGCCAACGAGGAAATCAAGCACAACGAGGAATTGCTCACGCTGATCAACGAGGCGTCCATCATCCTGCTTGCTGCGGAGACCGACCGATACGAGGAGACCCTTTCGGAAAGTATGGAAAAGATCGCAGTCTGCTTGGACATCGATTGCGTGTATATCTGGCGTACTGATGAACGGGATGGATTCCCGGTCTACACCCAGTTCTACAGCTGGCAGTTGCCCGGCGTGGAAAAAGAGAAGACGCTTGAGTCGATCAGCGGCTCGAACTCGCTTGAGCGTGTTATCGAATGGGACGACAAGCTGTTGGGCGAAAAGGGATATATAGCCGAGCCGGTCAGCAGCTTTTCTGGCTACATGTATGAGATGCTGGCTGCATGTGGTATACAGGCGATCATGGCGTTTCCGGTATTCTTCCAAGGCAGGTATTGGGGTTTTGTCTCATTTGAGAACCGCCATAGCGAGAAGCTGTGTTCCGAGCGGGAAGCAGCAATCCTCCAATCGGGCAGCCTGCTGTTGGCAAATGCCATCGATCGGCATGAAAGCATGATTGAGCTTGATCTGGCGCAGCGCACAACTTCTGCCATGTTCGAGGCCAACCCACATATCAACGTCCTGTTCAACTCGAGCTTCAAAGTTGTGGACTGCAATCCGGCTGCGTGCCAGTTCCTGGGATTTGAGACCAAAGAAGAACTGCTTGAGATGTTCGTGCCACGCATGGTTGCAAGCATCCCGGCATTCCAACCGGACGGACGCCCTTCGGTACCTCTGCCTCAACGCCTGATAACCGCCGTTAGAGAAGGGCAGGTAAATTTTGAAACCGAGCTACATCTGCCAGGCGAGGACATCAAGACACTCAGTGTGGAGTTCAAGAGGATTCCGTATGGGGATTCGTTTGCCATCGTCGGTTATGTGTTTGATATGACGGAGATCCATCAGCGAGAAATGGAGCTTAAACACCGCGACCAACTGCTCAGTGAGGCGGTGGCAGAAGCCCGGGCGGCAAACCTTGCAAAGAGCAGCTTCCTGGCAACGATGAGCCACGAGATCCGCACGCCGATGAATGCGATCCTCGGAATCACCGAGATCCAACTCTTCGAAAACACGTTAAGTAAAAGCACACGGGAAGCGTTTGGAAAGATATCCGCATCAGGCGACATGCTGCTTGGCATCATCAACGACATCCTTGACCTCTCAAAAATCGAAGCAGGAAAACTGGAACTGATAATCGACTCATACGAGATCGCAAGCGTCCTCAGCGATTCTGCGCAGCTGAACATGATGCGCATCGGCAGCAAACCGATCGAATTTGAGCTGCACATCGACGAGAATATGCCGGCGATCCTGTCTGGTGACGAACTGCGCGTCAAACAGATACTTAACAACATACTTTCCAACGCGTTCAAGTACACGACGTCGGGCACCGTCGAACTGTCGGTTTCCGCAGAGCCGATTGTGACGGACGCGGACTTGTCAGTTGTGCCTGATGCAGTTTCTGCAGAAAACGAAGTTATTCAACCGGCTGTTGTTCTACCGCCAGCTACCGAAAACGGACGTTTGGAATACCCATATAAGAGATTCTGCGATTGCAGCGCTGGAAAGATAATGCTCGTCCTTACCATCCGCGATACCGGACAAGGCATGTCGCAGGAACAGATAAACAAACTCTTCGACGAGTACTCCCGCTTCAATATGGAAGCAAACCGCTCAACTGAAGGTACCGGGCTTGGTATGAGCATCACCCAGAAGCTGATACGGCTGATGGATGGCGAGATATCTGTTGTCAGCGAGCTGGAGAAGGGCTCGACCTTTACCGTGCGTCTTCCACAGAATGTGTGCGGTTCTGCTGTATTAGGCAAGGAGGTCGCCGAGAACCTTCAGAATTTCCGCTCGAGCAGTCGGGCACAGATGCGACGGGTGCAGATCACGCGTGAACCGATGCCATACGGCAGCGTCCTGATCGTAGACGATGTTGAGACGAACATCTACGTTGCAAAGGGGCTTCTGACTCCCTACGAGCTTAAAATCGACACTGCCGACAGCGGGTTTGTCGCGATTGAAAAGATCAAAAACGGCGCTGAATATGATGTGGTGTTCATGGATCACATGATGCCAAAAATGGACGGGGTAGAAGCCACGCAGATCCTCCGAGGCTTGGGATATACCAAGCCGATCGTCGCTTTGACGGCAAATGCAGTCACCGGGCAATCGGACATGTTCCTGAGCAATGGATTTGATGATTTTATCTCCAAGCCAATCGATATCCGCCAGCTAAACGCTGTCTTGAACAGGCTGGTGCGCGACAAGCAAGCGCCTGAGCTTGTCGAGACGCTTCGAAACCGTTTAAAGCCGCCAACGAATGGGTCATCTGAAGAAGAGGCAGAACCAGCGCTCAATCCACGGTTTGCTGAGATCTTTGCGCGCGATGCGAATAAGTCGCTTGCTGCGATTTGCAGCATCACTGAAAACGACAATGCCTTTGCTGACAAGGACGAACTTAGAACCTACTCCATCCATGTGCATGGGATGAAAAGCGCGCTTGCAAACGTCGGGAAAATGGAGCTTTCTGCGGTTGCGCTTAAACTGGAGATGGCAGCGCGGGATGGAAATACCGAGGTGCTCATCGCCGAGACTCCAGCCTTTGTTGATGCTTTAAAAACGCTGGTCGATAGCCTCATGCCCAAAGAAGCTTCCAGCGATGATGCAGCTGAAGAAGCTGATCCGTCGTTTGTGCAAGAAAAACTGCTTGTGATCAGGGCAGCATGCGAGGAACTCGATGAGCGCACAGCGGAGAATACCGTAGCAGAGTTGAGGGCAGCCTCATTGTCTCCCTCAGCCAGGGAGCTTTTGAGCAGAATCGACGAGTTATTGCTGCACAGTGACTTCTTTGTGGTTGTCGACATCATCGACGAGTTCCTGAAATAAAATGGCGCTAGATTTGATGTCACCCCAGGCTTGACCTGGGGTTTAGTGGGTGAGCTGTAGGATGCTTGCGTGTGTCCGACAAAAACCCTGCGTATTGGTGGTGAGGTGGGGGAGAACAGCGCGCCAGCCGTCACTTGGTTGTTACATAGCCATGCGCTGGGCATGACCGCAAGTCGCTTGAATACAACAGGATGTCGTCCCAGACTTGATCTGGGACCTAGTAGGAGACTGGCAGGTTGCTTGCGCATGTCCGGCAAAAACCCTGCGTATTGGTGGTGAGGTGGGGGAGAACAGCGCGCCAGCCGTCACTTTGTTGAAACATCGTCATGCGCTGGATACATCTTTCACGTTATTGTGGGGAGGGAAAATGCCGCAATCGTCAGTGGCGCGTTGCGCCACGTTTCTCTTGCGGTGGCTTCGCCATCGACCTACAAAAATGTACCATA
>WQXX01000117.1 GCA_009781535.1 Coriobacteriia bacterium
AACCTTTTCTTAGTCTGATACTACTTTCTCAGCCACGAGCTCTTGTACTGGGTATATAATTGTCAACCTCTTGTGCTTGAGCTAGGCTTAATATTGCGGTAGTATAGTGCCTTCTTACTTTGTATTGAGGTAGGAGAGCGCCCTCTGAGTTGTAAGGAGTATCGTTGTTCAGTCTTGGCGGTGCTGAATGGTTCATCATAATACTGGTTGCATTCCTTGTCTTCGGTCCGGATAAGCTGCCGCAGATTGCGCGTACCGTCGGGAAGTACCTTCGGCAGTTCAGAACGATGCAATCTCAGATGAGCAAAAAGGTCAAGGAAGAGATCTATGATCCGATAAAAGAGGATCTTGATCCCCTGGTTAAAGATCTCAGCGCTTTGAAGAATCCTCTTGAGGGTCTTGAAAACCCGTTTAAAGACATCACAAATCCCCTCAAGGATCCGATTAACGATATCAAGAACACGTTTGCCGGCTTAAAAGATGCTCCTGTGGATGCTGCCTCAGCAGTTGGAACTGCAGATGGCTCTACTGCAGTTATTACATCCTCCACAGCTTCTGTCGGCATAGCTGGTTCTTCAGATTCATTTGATCCAGCTGCTTTTGCAGCGGCAGCAGGTTCTTCAGCGACAATCACTTCAGCAAGCTCAGCCGCTCCAGCCGCTCCTCCGGCAAGGCCAGTCCAACCAACAGAGAGCTTTGCTGAGCGCCGGGCACGTCTTGAAAAAGAGTATGCCGATAAAAAAGCCTCAGCAGCCTCAAGCGACAGTCCCACCTAGAGCGCCACAGTAAAACCGGCCAAGGGCGCAGACGTGTAATCTATGTAAGAGTTTAGCGGCACATCAAAAAGAACTACTGGCAACAAGAAAGATGCTGCCAAATAGGAGGGTTATATGGCAGTAAGGCGCAGAGATAGGAACAAAGATAAACGGATGTCGATCTGGGGGCATCTGGCTGAGTTGCGTCGACGCCTGACAATCATCGTCATCGCAATCCTTGCCGGATCGGTCGTCTTCTATTTCCTGGCTCAAGACATCACTTACTTACTTTTCTCGCAAATCGCAGAGTACCTTCCCAATCCTAACAATGTGTCTGCTGAAGAACTATATAAGCAAATGTATATCTTCGAAGCACTTGCGGCCTTCACCTTCAGATTCTATGTGGGTTTTGTTACATCTGTGGTGGTTACTTCTCCGATATGGCTTTGGCAACTGGGGGGCTTCTTCCTGCCGGCGCTCAAACCAAACGAGCGCAAATGGGTCGTCCCTACCTTTGCTGCGATGGTGTCATTGTTTATCATCGGCGTGTTGTTCTGCTATTTTGTCATCCTTGATCCGGCGTTTCTCTTCTTATCGAGTCAGGCTGACGGTATTGGTGTTTATTTCCCCAGCGTCACCAACTTCTTCGATACGATATTGCTTTTCTTGATGGCGTTCGGCGTCGCCTTTGAGCTGCCTGTTGTTATTTTCTACCTCACGGTCTTCAATATCATTCCCTACAAGAAACTCCGTAAAAGCTGGCGTGTCGTCTACATCGTCCTGCTTGTGCTGAGTGCTTTTGTCACGCCGGATGCAAGCCCGGTGACGATGATTCTTATGTTCTGTGCCTTGACAGTCTTGTACGAGGGCTCTCTGCTCCTATCCCGTATCGTACTGGCGAAGCGTATTAGAGCCAATGAGGAACGTGAAGCCGCCGAGGCTGCCGCTGAAGCCGCTGCTGATGCAGCCTATGCACGACGTAAGGCAGCCGAGGCCGCCAGCGATGCATGAGTTTTCTTTGATGCAGAGTGTACTTGACACGGTCGAGACCTCTGCACGTAAGGCGGGGGCTGTTCGTGTAACCGCCATTCGGTTGACTATCGGTGAGATGGCAGAAGTCGTCTTTGACGCTATGGAATTCGCCTTTGAAGCCTTAAGCCCAGAAACGTTGAGCGAAGGAGCGGAGCTGTCGATGCGCAGCGTTATACCGCGTTCACGTTGTTGTGTCTGCGGCGAGGAGTTCACTCATGACCGCTACCATTGGGCTTGTCCAAGCTGTGACTCTCTGGCAACTGAGTTAATAGCGGGGCGGGAACTCTTTATCGACTCGATAGAGATAGAGGAGTCGGTTTCTATCGGCGATTCAGGCTTAACCAGCGATTCAGGCTCTGCTGGCGAACCGGACTCTACCAACGAGCCGCCTGTGGGGCAAGGGGCGGATACGCAAGAAGAGCCTGACGTGATTGATGATGGGAGGGGGGCTTTATGACTGAGATACCCATCGCTAAACCAATACTCGATCTTAATGATCGCCTGGCGGCTGCCAACCGAGCGTTACTTGATAGCCACGGCGTCTTTATGCTCGACCTGATTGCCTCGCCGGGTGCAGGTAAAACGACAACCATCTTAGCCACCATCGCTGCCCTGCGTGATACCTACTCCGTTGCGGTCATCGAGGGCGATATCGCCAGCGACGTCGACGCTCGCAAGATCAAGGAACAAGGTATTCCTGCCGTACAGATTAATACAGGTGGTATCTGTCATCTTGAGGCACGGATGATCAGCCAGGCGCTTGACGCGCTCGACTTGGACAGCCTCGACCTTATCATCGTGGAAAATGTGGGCAACCTTGTTTGCCCGACGGATTTCTACCTGGGAGAAGACTGTAAGATTGTGATTCTGAGTGTGCCAGAAGGTCATGACAAACCGCTCAAGTATCCTGGTGTGTTCCAGGTAGCGCAAGCGATCATCCTCAGCAAGATCGACACCATGCCGGTATTCGACTTCGACGAACGGCAGTTCCGTTCCGATATCGAGCATATCAATCCGCATGCGCTCATTTTTCCTATAAGCGCCACAAAGGATCATGGGGTTAAAACGTGGGTACGATGGCTTTCTGAGCAAATCGAACAGAAACGGCGCATGAAGGCAAAGACTGCGCATGAAACTGAATAAACAAGGACACATGTTGCATGCGACCACATAAGAAAAGGGTCGCGCAATGCAACTGAATACGCAAGGAAGGGCTCTGAATGCAACTGATAATCACAGAAAAACACGACGCCGCTAAACGCATCGCCGAACTGTTGGCTGATGGCAAGCCGAAGACAGATAAAGTCTATGAGACGGCAGTCTATCGTTTCATGCGATCCGGCAAGGAATGTGTCACCATTGGTCTGCGTGGGCATATCCTCAGCCTCGATTTTGTCTCGACGCTCAGCTATACCAAGCGTCGTGGGTGGTTTGGCCTTAATGAAGAAGGCGTCATCATCCCTGTTGATGTGCCCGCAACGCTGCCAAAGCCTCCCTTCAAGAAGCGCAAACCCTTTACCGAGGATAGCATCGACCTTAAATCATGGAAGATTGCTGGACTGCCTTACCTTGTTTTTGCTCCAGTCGAGAAGACGCCTGCCGAGAAAGGCATTATTCGTTCAGTTAAGAATCTTGCTACGAAGGCAGAAAGCGTCATCATCGCCACAGACTTCGACCGCGAGGGCGAGCTCATCGGTTCAGACGCGCTTGCGATGGTGCGCGAGGCCAACCTCCATATTCCTGCCCTGCGCGCGCGCTACTCATCGTTTACCAAACAGGAGATCCTGCATGCGTTTAACAACCTCGTCGAGCTTGACACCAATCTTGCGTTTGCCGGCGAGGCTCGCCAGTGGATTGACCTCATATGGGGCGCGGTGCTTACACGTTATCTAACGATGGCTAAACCGTCCGGCTTTGGCAACGTGCGTCCCTCCGGTCGTGTGCAGACGCCCACACTTGCGCTTGTGGTTGCCAGGGAGCGGGAACGTATGGCTTTTATCCCCGAGGATTACTGGGTTGTCAAAGGCTTGTTTGACACCAACCTGAAAGCTGAGCCAACCGCCGTTGGAGCTACTGGCACAGACGAGAAGCTCAAAAGCCCGACCGCCTTTACCGCTGTCCATGCGGTTGAGCGTTTCCTGGATGAAGCCAGCGCGCTTGCGGCGATGGATGCCATCGCGAAAGCAACGACAGCCACCGTAGCGTCGGTGGAAGTCAAGACACGCAGTATCGACCCTCCAACTCCTTTCAACACCACCTCGCTTCAGGCTGCGGCAGCATCAGAAGGCATCAGCCCTGCGCGCACGATGCGCCTTGCTGAGTCCTTGTACATGGCGGGTTATATCAGCTATCCGCGCGTCGATAACACGGTGTATCCCGCAACGCTCGACCTGCGCGAGACTGCCATGGTGCTTAAAGGAGTGCCTGCGTATGCGCCCTATGTCACCGAATTGCTCAGCTCTTCCAAGATCACAGCCACGCGCGGCAAAACCGAGACGACCGACCATCCTCCCATTTACCCAACAGCCGCTGTCGATTCCAGCAAACT
>WQXX01000118.1 GCA_009781535.1 Coriobacteriia bacterium
AGGGCTGCATCAGAGAACTTTGTCTCCAGCCCGTGGCGACGGATGACCACCTCCATGCCGGTTGCGCGCTCAGCCTCATGGCCGATGATCTCCTCGATATACCCCTGCGCGGTCTCAAGCCTGCCAGGATAGACCGTGATGCGGACGACGACCATGTCGCCGTCTTTGGCTTTCAGCCCTGTTGGGCATGATCCGAGGAAGAAATCGTTTTGGATGCGTTCATCTTCGGGGATAACCACAAAAAGACCGTCGGTCTCACGCACGACCCCGATGACCGTGGTGTACGCACGTTCAAGCACGCGCTTGACCGATCCGAGCATCTCACGATTGTTTGCACCGGCCTTTTTTATGCCATCGTAGGTCTCATCGCCATGCTGAGCGTCGTTGCCCGCGCCGCCTGCGTATACATATGCGCCCGATTTACCCATCCTGTTTTGCCGCTCAGCCTCAAGCCTTCGCAAGCGGATGACTTCCACCAGATCGCCATTCATCGCCCCATGAAGATACCCCCGAAGGATAAAGTATTCTCCTTCGGGGGTATCGACGAATGCATAACCTTTGCGTGCGATGCTGATAACGCCAACGCTGGGCGCGTCAGCAGCAGGTCGCCTGCCGTGGCTGCGGGAGCGAGAACGAGGGCGCGGAGATCGGCGGGTCATAAAGCCTAGGCTTTAAGATAGCGGCGCATCGCCCAAATCGAACCAAAGAGACCGATGACAAAACCTACAGCAATCAAAATTAGATAGACAACCCACAAATTCAAATTGGCATAGTCAATCTTTAGAAACGGCATCAGATTATTCACTTGCGGAAGCAGCTGCTCAGAAAGTTTCCAGGTAACTAAAATGGCAAGTCCGGCGCCGACGATTGCTTGTATCACGCCTTCCATGGCAAATGGGCCGCGGATAAACCCGTTAGACGCACCAACCAGGCGCATGATGGCAATCTCCTTGCGACGAGCCATGATGGCCAGGCGGATCGTGTTGTTGATGAAGATGAGGGCAACGAATATCAGCATAATAACAAGCACCAGGCACACCACACGTATGGCATTCGCAATCGAGAAAAGCTGGTCGATGACCTGCTGCCCGTACCTGAAGGACTTCGCAGGGTTATCAGGAGTCTCAATAACGGATATAAGAATACCTTGTACTAATATCTCATCGACGACCTGTTGCACATTTTCCGGATTCTTCAGCTCAATGGACAACGACGCCGGAAGTGGGTTTTCTCCATCAAGCGCTTCGATCATTGCAGGATCAGACATTTCCAGGAACTTCTCAAGGGCTTCTTCTTTGGTAATCTTTCTCACCGATTTAACGTCAGGGATTGCCTCGATGAAACTCTTCAGCATGGCGACGTCTGCATCTGCTGCATCATCGTGAAGGAAAATCTGGATATTGACTTCGCTCTCGACTCCTTGGACAATGCGGTCGATAACGATGCTACCAACCATGAACACGCCGATAACCAGCAGAGAAAGAAAGATGGTAATGATAGCGCCAAAGGTCGTCCCAAAGTTCTTCCTTGAGTTTCTGAGAGCCTCTTTTAAGAAATAGAAGAAACTACGCATCGTCGCCATACACCCCCTTATGTTGGTCGCGAACAAGATATCCATTCTCGAGTGCAACAACACGTTTGCGCATCGAGTCGACCATCTCACGATCGTGAGTCGCAACGAGAATTGTGGTACCGGTACGGTTGATGCGATCAAGCAGACGCATGATACCGAGCGAGGTCTGCGGGTCGAGGTTGCCTGTCGGCTCATCGCAGATCAGCAACGGCGGGCGGTTTACGATGGCGCGCGCGATGGAAACACGCTGCTGTTCTCCACCAGAAAGCTGATCGGGGTATTTGTCGATCTTATCTTCAAGGCCTACCAGGCGCAGCACCTCAGGTACCTGAGTACGGATGATATGCCGAGACTTGCCGATGACCTCGAGTGCAAACGCGACGTTTTGAAACGACGTCTTATTGGGAAGGAGCTTAAAGTCCTGGAATACGCAGCCGATATTGCGACGCAGGAACGGAACGCGCCAACTACGCATCTTGGTGAGCTCCTCACCTGCCACATACAGTTTTCCGCTTGAGGCAGTAAACTCACGGTTGATGAGGCGGATGAAGGTCGATTTGCCTGAGCCGGAATGGCCGACGAGAAAGACGAACTCGCCAGGAAAGATCTCAAGCGAGATGTTATTGAGCGCGGGATGGCGCTGTGCCGCCTGATATGCCTTGGTCACGCGATCGAATACGATAACCGGCCGGCCTGACGATCGAACAGGAGCCTGTGCCTGTTGCCCTCCAGCTTGCTGGGCGGGCATTGCACCGGATTGCTGCGCAGCTGGACGGGCGCCTTGCTGAACTGGCTTTTGCGCTCCGGTCTGCTGTGCCGCTGGACGCTGAGTCTGTTGTTGAGCAGGAAACTCCCCGGTTTTTTGCGAGGCAGGACGCTTGCCGCCCTGCTGGACAGGTTTTTGCCCCCCGGTCTGCTGTGCTGCTGCACGCTGGGTTTGTTGCTGAGCAGGAATACCTCCGGACTGTTGCGCTGACGGGCGCTGCGCAGGTTGCTGCGCAGGTTGCTGCGTCGGTTGCTGCTGGAATTCCTGCGTATGCCGTCCAATAGGCTGCTGCGCAGCTTGTTGCTCGCTCTGTTCGACAAGCTGCTGGGATACAGCCTGTTGCGAATGCTTCCCAACTGGCTGCTGGGTCTGCGCATGTTCAGCGGGCTGCCGTACATGTTGTGGGGTTTGCTGCTGAGTGGGTATAACCGTTTCAAAAAGATCGGTAAGCCATTCTTCCGATGTCTCTCCACTGCTAGTCGCCTCAGAGGTCCACATGTCCCTCTGATGCTGATGATGGTCAACCACATTCACTCCGTTCGTTTGATCCGCGATTCGTGCTGGAGCCAATCGGGCACATAGGGTGCGACAAAAGTGCCCTTCTCGACGAATTGACCTATATATGATACCACAGCATCGAAACGTGCGAGACGCTTCAAAGTATTGTTACCTTTCTGGATGATAACTGTTATCCAACATTCCAGCCGCACAGGATGGTCTGCTCGCGATGAGGACCAACAGCGACCATGGAAACGGGAACACCCGCGAGGTTTTCTATATACCGAATGTACTCACGCGCCTCCTGTGGAAGATCCTCAAAGCTACGGCAGCCGGTGATATCGCATTTCCAGCCGGGGAGTTCCTCATAGACCGGCTTGGCATGATGGAAAGCCGTCTGCGTGTCGGGCACCGTGGTATATCGCGTGCCGTCGCAATCATAGGCAACGCAGACCTTGATGGTATCCAGCGCGCTTAAAACGTCAAGTTTGGTGATGCACAGATCAGTTAGGCCGTTGACAGCAGCGGCATAACGAACGATGACCGCATCATACCAGCCACATCGCCTCAGACGCCCCGTGGTGGTGCCATACTCATGGCCAACGCTTGCTAAGGTTTCTCCCACCTCATCGAACAGCTCTGTAGGAAAGGGCCCTGAGCCGACCCGAGTGATATACGCCTTGGCAATGCCAAGGACCTTATTGATAGCCGTGGGGCCAACACCAGAGCCGATGGTCGCACCGCCGGCAGTACATGATGAGCTCGTTACGAAGGGATAGGTGCCGTGGTCAAGATCGAGCAGGGTGCCTTGCGCACCTTCGAAAAGCACATGCTCGCCAGCAGCAAGCGCATCGTTAAGCAGGTTTGTCACGTTTGCGATATGAGGGACGATGCGCTCTGCGTAGGTATCAAAGAGCGCACAGATATCGTCAACGGAATAGGTTGGCAAGCCGTAGACGTCTTGAAGGAGCTTGTTCTTCTCCTCTAAAGCCGCCTCGATCTTGAGGCGGAGTATCGCAGGATCGAGCAGATCCTGCACGCGGATTCCCATGCGGGCGGATTTATCCTGATACGCCGGCCCGATGCCGCGCTTGGTCGTGCCGATCTCGTTCTTGCCGAGCACCTTTTCTGAGGCGGCATCGAGGTCCAGATGGTACGGCATGATGAGATGGGAATTGGCGCTGATGCGCAGACGCTCGGTGGAGATGCCCTCGTTTTCGAGGATATCCATCTCCTTGATGAGTACCTTCGGGTCGATGACACAGCCATTGCCGATGACCGGAGTGACATGCGGATACAGAATACCACTGGGGATGAGATGCAGCGCGAGCGTCTTGCCCTCGGCGATCACGGTGTGGCCCGCATTGTTACCCCCCTGGAAACGAACAACATAGGTAAAGTCAGGCGCGATAAGATCGGTGATCTTACCTTTGCCTTCATCACCCCATTGGGTGCCGACCAAAACGATACCGG
>WQXX01000119.1 GCA_009781535.1 Coriobacteriia bacterium
GATACGCTATTCGAGATGACGAGTTGTCCCTATTATAGGACAATAAGTCGTCAGGAGGCGACGATGGTCATGATACGGGATAATAACTTCTACAGAGTGATGGATCGAGAGTAACAGGCTCACTTCAGCGCAGCGATAACCCAATGAAGCAGGAAAACAGCCCAAACTCACCTGAGCGCAGCGATAGCCTGATCCAGAAGTGTTCAAGCTCGCTTGCCCAAACAAGCTCATTCTTACCTGAGCGCAGCGATAGCCTGATCCAGAATGTCGATGCTTTGTTTCAGGTATGCGCGCATGACGTCAGCAGAGTGCGCGGCTTTTACTCCGGGTGAGCGCCCGCCCGCATGCTGGAAGACGCAGTAGTAATTAGCGGTCTGGTAACTCTCCCGTGCCTGCGCAAGAACCGCTTCGCTAACGGTGCCGTCATTTGTGCGAGCGATAATCAGAGCTCTCAGTGTAGCGAGCTTTTCTTCGCACTCCTTTTCGCGGTCGGCCATCTCCTTTTGTTTCTGCCAGATGAAGTTTCTCATCTCCACGGTCGTAGCAATACCCTGAGCTTTGTGGCATGTAAGACAAAAGCTCATCGCATTCTCATTGTAGATGGGGGAGCCCGACGAGTTATGACTCCTGAAGGTACTGCCATCGGAAGCATCCTCGTAGGGCATATGGCAAGAAACGCAGCTCAGGCCGAGCTGTTGGTGCTTGCTGCCCATGAAAAGCTCAATGTCGGGATGCCCCAGATAGAATAGAGGAGTCAGAAGCTCTTTGTCATACCGAATGTAGATTCCGTCCTCCTCTGCGGCGCGCCTGAGCGAGTCAGCATCGGTGCCATAGCGATAAGGGGCAGCCTCATCAAGCGTCATGTCTTTGCTGATCAGATAACGCGGCCAGTCACACGTTGCATTGTGGCACTGACCGCACGCGGCTATTTTGGGATCGATGTTGGCGATATAGTCCGAGGCAAATCTCACAAAAGGTTCGAGCACCGCACCGGCGCCATCAGCAGGAACGCCTGTGGCATGACATGTCCTGCAAGAAAAGAAGTCAACCACCTCGCCGCTGATCTCGCTGTAGCCCATGTTGTAGATATCCTCGCCGTAGCGCTCAAAAAGGGTGTTGAACTCCCCGGTCTTACACGACAGGCACGGAGCCCCAATGTCTTGCAGCACGGGAGAAGACTCCGTATGAAACCGCGTGGCCGCGTGGCTATGGATCTGGCCATCGGCGTCTTTTACCGTGCCGCCCGAGATGAACGAGGCATACTGATTGGGATAAAGATCCTTGAATTCGCCAAAGTAGCGCGGGGCTTCATTCCTCCCAAGTGAGCATCCCACCAACACGACCATGGACACGATCATGCAGATGACAATCCATGTCTTTATTGATACTTTTTTCATGCCATCTCCTTCGGTCCTGGCAACGACTTTGCGGTTCTAGTGCCTTTACCCTGAGCTATCGAGCGTACCACTGCCCCGTGCTATCGCGGGCGTCTCTCAATCCTGACTCATCTCTGGCAACCCTCGGCCTTGGGTTATCTTGCTAATCACGCTGCCCTGAGCTATCGAGCGTACCTCTGCCCCGCGCTAGCGCGGGCAGGGAGGGAGCTCGTTATCTTCCGCCACATAACCGGCTGCCTCCCAGGCGGGTATTCCGCCCTCGAGCATCCTGATGTTTGCAGGGTCAAACCCCAGCTTGATAAGCAGACCGTACAGTTGTGAGAGCTCAAGCGCATCGGTGGCGACAAATACCACCAACCTGTTCCGTGGTATCTCGGCTTGCCGACGCTCCACAAACCTGAGCGGAATATTTATGGCGCCAGGAATACTTCCCTTTACAAAATACAGAAAAGCTCGGGCATCGATGACCACATAGTGCTCGGAAAGTATCAAAGCATTAAGCTCGTCAGGTTGTATCAGGTTTGCCCGAGGAATCTCGACAGCGGGCAAGTCTGCGTCCTCAGTATTTTCTGGATCATCAATCAAAGGGTCGTCGTTCCCGGGCCCTTCAATCGGGGGAGTGCGCGTACAGCCAAGGCAAAGGCACAGCCCAGCCAGTGAGAATGTCAAAAAGGCTACCAACAGGATTTTCCCAATGCTTCGATATGTCATGTGCTACGGCTCCTACAGTATTCGTGTGCGACGTCCCAATTAGTGTTCGGAGAATATAATACACCGATACCTCAGGAATCACCACTTGTCAACGGGGGCGTCGCAAAAGGGCGCCGTAAAAGAGCGTCGCAAAAGGGCGCCCCTCAACCACCGGTCACGACAAGGCCCCCCGCACGCCCTCGCCCCTCAACCACCTCCACGCGGCAGCCTGTATCGGTTCTACGTCGTGAGGAAGGTCGCGCAAACCCTAACCACCCCCACGCAGAAGTCTGATGTCTTGTAGAATGTCACATACTAAGAATTGTTCTAAGGAACCAGATTATGAGTGAAAATCTTGAGCGACGCTCGTTTATTATTGGAACAGCCGCTGTGTGTTTGTCGACGGGAGTCGCTCTTCTTGCGTCTGGATGCGACCCTATCACTCCTCCCGGCGATTGCAACCCAGAGGAGCCCTTGCCTCCTTTACCGCCGAGCAGTCCTGATCCGGACGACCCGTTTGGGATCGATCTTAACATCAACATGGGCACCATCGACTCCTACCTCAATCGCAGCGACGTTGTCTACAGGGATCTGCGCATGCTGGTCGGTCTTACCGGTGATGAGGGCATAGAAAGCAGTTTTTCTGTCGACGACATGCTGAATGGGTTCAGGATCGTTCCCTTCCCTTATCTGGCAAAACTCCCCAACAATGCGATGGAAGGGAGTTTTTCGGGCGAGACGCTTATTTCCATCGAGTATGATGAAAAAGAGAACATTGTCTCTCACCGTTTCCTTTACGAGGAATCCCTTCTGGTGCTTACCGACCTCTTCCCGAAGGATAAAGCCATATTCCTGGTCTGCAAGCTTGGCGACCATGCCGGACTGCTGAGAAAACTGCTGATTCGTCTCGGTTGGGATGCAAAATCGATCTATAACGTTGGCGGGATGTGGGCATACACGGGCACGAAGATACAAGAGATACTCGTGTACCCGTCGCAGGCGGGTGGCAACAAGATGTATGCGACCTGGCGGGCTGATTATGCCACGATAGACTTCAGCCTGCTGCATCAGGCAAAGCCATAACCAGCGTCAAAAACCTTTCACCGCTGCACCGCGTGCACATTGTGAGATAAACAAAAGGGAGGGTTTACATGGAAAAGAAGTCAGGAATGGCTCCAATGGAAAAGAAACCAGGAATGGCTCCAATGGAAAAGAAGTCAGGAATGGCTCCAATGGAAAAGAAACCAGGAATGGCTCCAGTGGAAAAGAAACCAGGATTGAAGATAAAGGTGTCACCTTTGGCCGCAGGGCTTACCCTCGGTGTCGGCGCTGCGCTGGTGCAGGCATATTTTGACGTCTTTCCGCCGGTTGCAGACGGTTTTTGCTTCATCTGCCATCCCCGGGATCTTGTCAACTGGGTTTCTAACGCGTTGTTCGGCACCGAATGGGCCGTGTCTGCCATGTCTTCTGTGTATCCCGTGCTCACCCTGGTCGGAGTCATGCTCGGCGCCTTTGTTGCATCGCTGCTGGCCAAAGAATTCAAGTGGCGCCCCGCACGCGACAGGATCAAACACTTCGCGCTTGGTTTTGTTACGGTGATTTGCGGGATCCTGCTCGCTGCCTGCCCCATCAGGATAGTCCTGCAAAGCGCGTACGGAGACCCGCTCGGGATAGTCGGCTGGGTATTCGTGATCGTCGGGGTTGTAACCGCCACTCTATTTTTACGCTGGCGTGCCACGCGCGCAACGGAGAAAGGCGGTAAATGATGGTAGCCATGCTTGCAACGCTTGCCCTCGGCTTTGTCATCGGTTTTCTCGGTCAACGCTCGCGCCTTTGTTTTGTTGCGGGTTATCGCGATGTCGTGCTCATGAAAGACACCACGCTGCTCCGCGGCGTGATCGGAGCCTTTCTCGGCGCAGTCCTCGGTTATACGATTTTCGGTTTTCTTGGAGGATTCGTGCCTTTGTTTCCCATACTGTTCCAGTCACCTCGAACGAGCATGCTGACCATGTGGATAGCAACCGTTGTAGGGGGCTTGGGAGTCGGTTTCTTCGGCGGGCTTGCCGGGGCGTGCCCCTTTCGGATGCATGTACTGGCCGCAGAAGGCAAAGGAACCAGCCTGTTTTACCTCGCAGGATTCTACGTTGGGATCGTGTTCTTCAACATCCTGCTGGAACCATTATTCATTGCGCTGGGATTTGCGCTATGACAAGGC
>WQXX01000120.1 GCA_009781535.1 Coriobacteriia bacterium
ATCAAAGCGACTTTTGGGCCTGTTGCGACATAGGATGCAACAAGCTCGTCGGTCATGTTATGCGCTGCTGGAAACACAGTTTCCAGCAGCGCATTATGCCCTTTTACCACCAGAATGCCACGAAAGCCAGTGCCCGCATGTAGGGTAAAGGTATCATCATTCAACTCAGAGGCTAACTCGCCGAGCAGAGCCTTGCCGTCCTCCTTGGAGATATTGTCGGTTGAATAACTCACCATGATGCCATCTGGGGAGACATGCGTGAGATTGAGCCGTAGGGCGACCTCATCGTCTGCTAGCTCGATTCCGAGGGCAGCGCCTTCTATGGCGCCACGCCCGATTAAGTACGCAGCAGGATCGTAACCGCAAATGGAGGTACACGCGATATTGGACGATGGTTCCAAACCGTCGGGTACGTTGCGCGCCAAGCCCACAAGTCCGTTGCAGGCAAGCATATCAAGATTCGGTGTATGAGCAGCCTCCAACGTTGTGAGTCCATCGAAAACGTCAAGTGGAACTCCTGAGGCTCCGTCGAGTATGCAGACAGCGTATTTCATCCCTACTCCTTGCTCTTCTATCACTTCTATACCAGTCAAGCCCTGATAAGTACGGTATTATTAGCATATGGACATGGACGCATTGACTTATAGGCATTATACCAACACCTACTTCGATACACGAGGTTTTGTCGCGTGCGGCAAAGGCCCCAGCTTTACTGAGACGATCATCAAAGGTATAGCACCGGGGGGCGGCCTGTTTGTGCCGCAGGTTCTTCCGCGTTTTACCCTCAAAGAGCTCGCTGCGCTTGTCGACTGCTCGTATCCCCAGCTTGCAGCGTACGTCTTCAAGCGCTTTGGCGTCGATTTACCTGACGAGACTATCGACAGTCTCATGCAAACAGCATATGGCGACAATTTTGACGACCCTGCCATCACGCCTGTGCGCACGCTTGCGCCTGGTAAGCATGTGCTTGAGCTCTGGCATGGGCCCACTTCTGCATTCAAGGACATGGCTCTGCAGTGCCTGCCGGTGTTCTTTTCGGCAGCCATCGAGCAGCAACGCCTGGAGCAAGGATCAGGGCCAACAGAAGACTTCCTCATCCTTGTCGCAACGTCAGGAGATACCGGTAAAGCCGCGCTCGAGGGTTTTGCCGACCGCGCGCACACAGGCGTTATCGTTTTTTACCCGCACGGTGGTGTAAGCGACATCCAGTTCAAGCAGATGGCTACTCAACTGGGCGACAACGTAGGCGTCTTTGGCGTGCGTGGCAATTTCGATGACTGCCAAACAGCGGTCAAGGGTGCGTTTTCTGACGAGACATTCAATGCCGAGCTCGCAGCCACACATCGCCTGCGCCTCTCAAGCGCTAATTCCATCAACTGGGGTCGCCTGTTACCGCAGGTGGTTTACTACATGAGCGCCTATCTCCAACTCATCGCACGCGACGAGATTGCCTGCGGTGACAAGATCGATGTCTGCGTACCCACGGGTAATTTTGGCAACATCCTTGCAGCGTGGTATGCCAAGGAGATTGGCGTGCCGATAGAGCAACTGATCTGCGCCAGCAACGACAATCGCGTGCTTACGGATTTCATCAACACCGGCACCTACGACATCACCGAGCGCCCCTTCATTCTCACACCTTCGCCCTCGATGGACATCCTCGTCTCAAGCAACCTCGAGCGGCAACTCTTTGAGCTGTGCGGACGTAACAGCGCTTTGATACAGGATTGGATGGACAAACTGCGCACCGAACGACGTTTTACCGTCGACCGGGAGACCTTTGCTGCGCTCCGCTCCCACTTCTCAGCCGACTGGGTATCTGCCGATGAATCCTTGACTACGATCCACGAGGTCTTTAAGGCGTATCAGTATCTTATCGACCCGCATACCGCGGTCGCCTGGAAAGCCGCTGAACGCTTAAGAGGCGTAAACCCTGTCATCATCGTCTCAACCGCACATTGGGCTAAATTCGGCGCGAATGTCTTTCGGGCACTTTCAAGAATCCCCGCCGGAAAGCCCCTGCCGGATTGGTTTGGCACACTCACTGACGTTCGGCTCAATGCACATGTGTCGGCCATCTGGGGCGCAGCTCCACCTCCGCCCCGCCTTTCCAGCTTGGACGCAGCCCCGATCCGTTTTGCCGAGGTCATCGACGGGACGATCGAAGCTGTCGAGCAAGCCGCCCTGCAGACTCTTGCCAACTGGCACAGTCCTGTATAATTTGCTTCAGAAGAAAGACAATAAGAGCGTCGGCCAAAGGAGCGAACATGAAAAGCATGAAGAATCTGGCGGTAAGGACTCGCCTGACCATCTACTCCGGAAAGCATACAGAAGATGGCGCCTTCGGCAAGGGCTTTGCAACGCTGATGCGTGGTATTGTCGAAACCGGCTCGCTTAATGCGGCTGCCAAGCGCATCAAAATGGCATATAGCAAAGCATGGCGGATCTTTAAGGAGACTGAAGAATCGTTTGGTTTCGCTCTCATCGATCGCGATGGAGCCCGGGGATCAACCTTGACCAAGGAAGGCCTCAAACTCTTGGAAACGTACGAGCAGCTTGAGTTAGAGACCGAACAATTCATCACCGAGCGCTTTGCCGAGCTTATCCAATAACGCCTTGTAGCGGTACTGTCCGTCTACCGACACATCCATACAACTATGGACCAGGAACTCCTCCTCAACCGGTATCGACTTCAGCAGCGGCGTGGCCGAGGCGGCTTTGGCGCTGTCGACATCGCCTGGGATCAGCGTCTGCGCCGACGCGTGGCTATCAAGCGGATTCCTCTGCGTGTTGAGGCAGACGACCTTCCTGGCATCGAGGAAGCGCGCACCGCCGCTTTATTATCCGACGCCCATATCGTCTCTGTCTACGATTTTGAACTCACCGGCACCGAAGCGCTTATCATCATGGAGAATGTGGACGGCCCTACGCTTGCCGAACTCATGCAGGCCAGCCAGGATCTGCTTGACCTCGATACAATCAGCAGCATCCTGGGCAGCATCGTCGCAGCCCTTGAATGCGCCCACGAGAACCAGGTCCTGCATCTCGATATCAAACCCGCAAATGTACTTATCGACCATGCCGGTCGCGTTAAGATGAGCGACTTTGGACTCGCAGCCCTTTCCAGCACCATGGGATTCGCCGAACCGCAGGGTGGCACCATCGGATACATGCCGCCAGAGCAGATAGCAATGGAAGACGTCGATGAACGCAGCGACCTGTGGGCGCTCGCATCGCTGACCTATCAACTGCTGACCGGAGAAAACCCGTTCTTTGCACATACGACACAAGACTCGCTTGACCTCATCGTTAACGAACCTATCCTGCTACCATCAGCATTGCGACCTGAACTCGATGAGAGCCTCGACGAGATACTGGTCTACGCACTTGACGCCGACAAGGACTCTCGCCCGCCTTCTGTTGGCGCCTTCTGGAAAAAACTCTCGCCCTTTCTTGGCCAACAGAAGGCGGGCCGTCAGCGCCTCAAGGCGCTCGTCGAGCAGTGGGACGCATACGGAAAAGTCATGGTATTCGACCCCAAAGGCGCCAGGAGTTCACTGCTGAAAGCTGCTGACTCAGAATCGGAAGACAGAGAAGGCAAGATATTACGGTTTGGCTCAGGACCAGGAATCCTCTGGCCGACTCGCACTACAAAGCCCCTCCCGTGGACTCTGAATCCAGAACCTGATTTTCCGCGAGCCTATAGAAACACCGACTATGGGTCTACCAACTACAGCGAGACCAGCTACGGCGACGCCAACTACGGTGAGGCGGGCTACCGCGAGGCGGGCTACGACAATGATGCCGTCGATGACAACTACGACAGCGAACCATACGACGAGGAAGAAGCAGAACCTGTCCCGCTTTGGTATCGTCTCTCTCCACGGCTTCGCGGTGTGTCTGCCCGGCTGTTGGCAGCACTCGGCTGCGCCAGTATGTGCTGGCTCGGAGCCAGTGGTTTTGAGGTATTCATCTCCGCCCTTGAGCTGAGCCTTACCATACGGGTCGTGCTTACGCTTGTCATCGCACTCTGTGGTTTTTTTGCTCCCTCGTTAGGCGTCGCATTGGCGTCAATCGTCTTAGGCGTCGGTATCATCATCGCAGGCCAGCCGGTTGCAGGAGCCCTTGTCCTTGTCGGCTTGATCGTCTGGTGGATATTGTGCGGACGCCGCAGCCCGCTTGATGCAACAATCATGGCGCTTACACCTCTGGCAGCAGCTTTAGGCGTACCATTTGTCATCGCCTTGCTCGCTGGATATTTCCTAAAGCTCAAACGCGCG
>WQXX01000121.1 GCA_009781535.1 Coriobacteriia bacterium
CTTACCTCCCAACACGGTCACATCCCCGTTAACGCCCGTGGTCTGTATCGCAACCGTGCCTGTCTCGGTATACACCCAGCCGCCTTCGACGATGATCTTGGCATTCGGTACCAGGGCAGGGTTGGTTGTGGCGGTGCTGATGGCGATGCCGGTGGTGGCAGAGACCTCGGCATTGCCTCTGATTGTTGCCGTGGAGTTCGCTCCTACAAGATTGATGGCACGTCCTGCCAAGGCGCGGACCTGCGCATTGCCCTCGACACGTATATCTCCGGTCGTCTGTATCACGTAACTGGTGTTGGAGGTATTCGTCGTGGTAACAAGGCCTCCGGAAAGTACGATGTTCACGCCGCTGCCGGCGGTCATATTGATCGTCGGGTTGATGTTGCTGATGGCGGCATTGGTTACCGTACCACCCGTGACGGTGACAACCGACCCTGTGCCATTAGATTGGATCGCGGTGGTGTTTTCTGCCTGTACCAGCCCGCCGCGTATCGTGATAGTCGTGCTGTTGCCGTCATTGAAAATAGCTATACCGCTTTTGTGGGATTGGACGATAGCGTTGTCATTGACGCTGAGTGCAACGCTCGACACAGAAAGAGCACCTCCTGTGCCAGTATTCTCGATCAGAGCATTATTGGTGACATTAAAAGCGCCCAAGCCTGACAGAGCCAAGACGTATGTTTTAGGGGATCCGGAGAGTGTCGCCTGCCAATCTACCGTTACACCGGCATTGATATTCAGCGCCAGTCCAACGCTTGCGTTCGTAAGCGAGCCCGTAACGGTAAGTATGTTTGTAGCACCGTTCCATGAGGGAGAAAGCGAGCCTGAGCCACCAGAAGCTGTGTTGTAGGCGACAATACTATCGACAAGCTGCAGTCCGGTGGATAGTGGCGTTATCCCTGTATCTGATTCCGGAAAAGACGAATCCGCGCCCGCCTGCAAACCGGCAGTCGATGGTATTATCCCCTTCCCGTTATCTTGAAGCGTGAGGGCCATGGCTGTCAATGGCGTGAGAAATACCATCAGAATTAGCGACAGAAATACCGCACAAATCCTGCTCGATACCTTTTTCATGTACCCCTCCTCCTTCCACCTGAGGTTTTATCGGGGTTTGATGCTTGCGTTAATCGTGTTATGGTTGATACGTCGTGTGCCAGAGCCAGAGTGTTTAGTGTTCGAAATGCGCCAGAGCCAGAGTCTATGAGCGATGTGCTGATTTGATAGGGTAAAGCTAATAAGTCATATGCTGACGCCCTTGTTCATCGATGTTGTTATTTTAATCCAAATATAGCAGTTTAATCTACAGGAAAATGCTATTTTCTTTATATGAATAGCAGCTGGCTTCTATTGGCTACTATTCACGCTTTCGTCACTGCGAGCGCCCAGAAAGCCGTAGGCAGCCCAATACGCCACTACGCGACCTGCAGGCGCAGGTCGCGTAGTGGCGTATGAATCATCGCAAGTTCTTACGGTTGGGCATACTCAATTCATGCGAGCAATGAAGAATTCTGCCATTGAAAGTAGCAATTTCTTGCAGTCACTATCAACAAGCGCATTGCCAAGTTCGGCTTTTGCCCTGTTCACGAGACCGATCGCATAATCGCGGGCAAAATCGAGTGAGCCGGCGTCCTGCATGATCTCAACAGCACATGACAGCATCGTCGGTGTGGTCGTATGCGATGACAGTATTGCCGCCAACTCGTTTGACTGCGGAGAGTGTTGCAAGGCATGGACCGCGATGAGGGTGCGTTTGCCTTCGGTGATATCACTTCGAAAGTCCTTGCCAATCGCCTCCTTGACGCCGACAAGGTTGAGCAGGTCGTCCTGGATTTGGAAGGCCAACCCACAGGCAATGCCATAGGCGCGCAAGATCTCAACCACCGCATCGGTTCCGCCCCCGATAATCGCGCCCACTGCCAGCGGCGTGCCGCCGGAGTAATGAGCTGTCTTACGGGTTGCCATGACGAGATAATCCTCGATGCTCAGGTCAAAACGCCTGTCGCGCGCCCAACCAATATCGAGCGCCTGCCCCTCGATGGTACGCGTCGTCATGAGTACCAGCTCTTTCAGCACCCGAATCTTCGTTGTGTCATCGAGGCGCTCGTCACTTAAGACGCTGCCGGTAACAAGCGATAATGCCAGGTCGCCGGCGTTTATCGCCAGACCTTCGCCCTGCGAAAGATGCAGACAGGGAATACCACGGCGCAGTGTCGACTCATCGGCAATATCATCGTGTATGAGTGCGGCTGTGTGAAAATGCTCGATGGCTGCCGCAGCAGCGCTTGCTCGATCAGGATCTCCGCCAACCGCACCACAAGCCAGTTCACAGATAAGTGGACGGTGCCGTTTACCGCCGTTAGCGCTAAAGCCAGCGAGCGGCTCATAGAGATACAAATCGATATCGGGGATCTCCCCTTTGTCATAATACGAGGCGATGACCTCGTCAATGCGGTTACTCTGCTGTTTGATATAAGCCTCAAAGAACATACTTTGTCGATTCCTACCTTCTCGATTCCAGCCGTCTTATCCCTAGCGCTTGATCCGAGGAAATGCGCTGAATCCCGCATACGCGGCAGATTCTCCGAGCTCTTCTTCAATACGAAGAAGTTGATTGTATTTTGCCACGCGATCAGAGCGCGCCGGAGCGCCGGTCTTGATCTGCCCTGCGTTAACCGCAACGGCAATGTCGGCAATCGTGGTGTCTTCAGTTTCTCCGGAACGATGGCTGATAACACAGGTGTATCCCGCCTGCTTTGCACGCTCGACGGTCTCGAGTGTTTCAGTCAGCGAGCCGATCTGGTTCAGTTTAACAAGAATGGAGTTGCCAACCCCAAGCTCAATACCACGTTCGAGGCGTTCCTTATTGGTGACAAAGACGTCATCCCCAACCAGCTGGATACGATCGCCAATACGCTCGGTTAAAAGCCTCCATCCTGTCCAATCCTCCTCGGCCATGCCGTCCTCAAGCGAGATAATGGGATAACGGTTGATGAGGTCTTCCCAATAATCCACCATCGCATCGATGGTCAATTCGCGCTTCTCAGCAGCTAACACATAGCGCTGCCGTTTAGCGTCGAAGTATTCAGTCGAAGCAGGATCCATCGCAAAGAAGACCTGCTCGCCCGGCGTATAACCCGCACGGGTGCATGCCTCAGTGAGCAGACGTAAAGGTTCCTCATTCGTCTTGAGATCGGGGGCAAAGCCACCTTCATCCCCAATCGCGGAGGACAAACCACGCTCTTTGAGGACCTTTCTCAGCGTGTGATAAATCTCAGAGCACCAGCGCAACGCCTCTGCAAAGGTCGAAGCGCCCACAGGCATGATCATGAACTCCTGGAAATCGACATTGTTATCCGCATGCGCGCCACCGTTGAGCACATTCATCATCGGCACCGGCAGCAGATGCGCGTTCACGCCGCCTATATAACTGTACAAGGTAAGCTCGGTCGATTCTGCCGCGGCTTTTGCCACCGCAAGCGAGGTCCCAAGAATGGCGTTCGCGCCCAGGTTGGTTTTATTCGGCGTGCCGTCAAGTGCAAGCAGGGTCGCATCGATGTAGCGCTGGTCGCTTGCCTCAAGCCCGACGATCTCATCGGCGATTTCGTCGTTGACATTATTAACCGCAGTGATAACGCCTTTGCCAAGATAGCGCGGCGAGTCGCTGTCGCGCAGCTCACAGGCTTCAAACGCACCTGTCGAAGCGCCCGAGGGCACTGCGGCGCGCCCCATGGAGCCGTCGTCGAGAAGGACTTCGACCTCAACAGTAGGGTTGCCACGTGAATCAAGGATCTCGCGGGCAAAAACATCGATAATTGAGCTCATGATTCTTCCTCTTTCTTGTTCCTATTTCACTTCCTGCAGTTTGGCAGCCTGCCACCAGGCCTCCTGTTGCTCGACCGGGTAGAACTCAATCGAGTTTCCCTCGTCGCTTGCATACTGTTCCATAATAGCCCATCGGCGGCGGAATTTGTCGCAGGCAAGGTTCAAAGCCATCTCAGCGTCAATTCCTTCCTTCCGAGCAACATTTACCAGAGTAAAGAGGACGTCGCCAAATTCCTCAGCAGCTTTCAACGAGCCGGTCGCTTCAGCCCGGAATTCTTCGATCTCCAAATCGAGTTGCTTAAGCACCGCCTGGGTGTCCTCCCAATCGAAACCAGCCGTAACTGCCTTGCGGGAGATATCCTGCGCCTGCATAAGCGCCGGCAACGAATGAGGCACCGTGTCGAGTAAACCTGGCGCTTGCTCA
>WQXX01000122.1 GCA_009781535.1 Coriobacteriia bacterium
CATCCTTGTTGACGACGGTTCGGTCAAAGATGAGACCCCCCAACTGGTTGACTCTTGGCAAAGCAGGCACCCTGAGATCATCCGCGCGATCCATCAACCCAACGGGGGCCACGGTGAGGCGGTAAACACCGGCATCCGCAATGCAAGTGGCGTGTATTTCAAGGTCGTTGATGCCGACGACTGGCTTGACGAGCAAGCTGCACAGAAGCTCATGGAATGTATCGCAAGTTTTGTTGATGGTGATGCAGGCTCTGATTCAAGTGATGGCTCAGGCTCTGCGCCTGTCGATCTGTTCCTCACGAATTACGTCTACGAGAAGGTCTTCGAGGGCAAGCGCACGCCCATCCGCTTCAAAGGCGTCCTGCCAGAAAACCGCATCATCGACTGGAGCGCTGTCGGTGCGTTCAAGCCCTACCAGAACATCCTCATGCACTCGGCTCTGTACCGCACCGCCGTCCTGCGCGAAGCAAAACTCGAGCTGCCTAAGCATACCTTCTACGTTGACAACATCTTTGTCTATGTGCCGCTGCCCTCGGTTTCGACCCTGTACTACATGAACCTTGACCTGTACCGGTATTTCATCGGGCGCGAGGGGCAATCAGTCAACGAGAAGACTATGATCTCCCGTATCGACCAGCAGCTGCGCATCAACCGCATCATGATCGATGCCTTTGAGCTCGACAAAGAGGTAGAAAGCGTGCCTTTGCGTAACTATATGGCAAATTATCTGACGATGATGATGACGATCAGCTCGGTGTTCCTGCTGCTTTCTGACCGCGAGGATGCCGAGCAACAGCGCGATGAGCTGTGGGAGTACCTCAAACAACGCAATCCGGGAATCTATCCCAAGATGCGCAAAAGCATCCTCGGCTGGGGAGTGACGCTCAAAGGTCGCTTCGGCAAAGCCTTCACCATCGCCGGATATCGCCTCGCCCGCAAGCTCTTCAAGTTCAATTAAACATGGTAGTTGACCGGATAAGCAATTGCGCCTACACGCTATAATACCACCAGAAATGATTTGACATAGAAAGAGCCTTGATGCTCAGAGCGTGGTACAAAAACTCGTGTGATGGGTTTCTGGTTGATAACCCAGAGACAATAGTAGGCGCGCTTGCTGCTGGCAGCGCAAGGGATGGGTTTGATGCAACACCGCAACAAATCAAGGCTTGGTTGGAAGAGATCTATATTCTCAAAACACAGCTGAAAGCCCTCGATGCCTCGAATATGGACATCTTTCTTGAGTTTAATATACCGCGTATGGGTAAACGAATCGATGCGTTATTGTTCATCAAATCTGACAAGCCTCATCTTGTCATATTGGAATTCAAGGTCGGCATGGGCAAAATCCAGGGGCAAGACATCGACCAAGTCATGGACTATGCTCTTGAACTCAAGAATTTCCATAGAGGCAGCCACGGAGCAGATATCTTCCCCGTTCTTATTCTGACTGAGCTCAATGCAAGCATTAGCAATGAGCATTCTCTAAGCATGGCAGCCGGTTTGCGAGGTATTGCAAGACCTATTTGTGTAGGCGCATATTCATTATGCACCCTGATTGAGATGATTAACTATACAAAAGCAGATACTTTGTCGGATCAATGGGAGATGACACCGTATCAACCAACGCCAACGATAATAGAAGCAGCGCGGGCGCTATATGCAAACCACGATGTTCGAGATATTACAAGAAGCGAAGGTAGCGCAGCAAGCATTACAGAAACATCAGAAAAGCTGTTGAGTATCATCACTAATGCCAAAGAGCGGAACAGAAAGACCATTGCCTTTGTTACCGGTGTTCCAGGTGCAGGCAAGACGCTTGTTGGTTTAAATATGGCAACTATTAAAAGAGATGAAAGAGATGACGCGCATGCTGTTTTTCTTTCTGGCAACGGACCGCTGGTCGAAGTGTTGCAGGAAGCACTCACTCGTGATGAGCAGGAAAGGAACGGGGGAACAAAGTATGCTGCTCGCACAAAGGTAAAATCATTTATCCAGATAGTGCACCATTTCAGGGATGAGGGTATCCGAGATCCAGGACCGCCTTTTGAGCATGTCGCGATCTTTGATGAAGCACAACGGGCATGGGATAAAGAGATGACTGTTGATTTCATGAGGAGGAAAAAAGGTGTCTCAGGTTTTGATATGTCAGAGCCAGAATTCCTGATATCGTGTCTTGATCGGCATAAGACGTGGGCGGTAATAATATGTCTTGTTGGTGGAGGGCAAGAAATCAACAGAGGAGAGGCTGGAATAGGAGCATGGATTGAAGCAGTGCTCGATCGGTTCCCGAGTTGGGATATTGCCATCTCAGATAAGCTTGTCGATACAGAGTATGCTGCTGGTCAAGCAGTTGAGCTTGCTGCATCGCGATCGACAGGTGAAGGCTGTGGAAGCACATACATATTTTCCGAGTTGCACCTTTCAGTATCGATGCGTTCTTTTCGTGCGGAGAACGTATCGAGTTTTGTAAAAGCGTTGCTAGATCTTGATACCGAAAAGGCAAGAACTGAGCTCCAGGCACTTGAAGGTAAGTATCCGATTCGAATAACAAGAAACCTTTCTCTTGCAAAGCAATGGATACGACAACAGGTACAAGGCAGTGAACGCCCAGGCCTCCTTGCTTCTTCCAAGGCTTTACGTTTGAAGCCTTTCGCTATCGATGTTAAAGGCGACACCAATCCAGTTCACTACTTTCTTGGAGGAAAGGACGATCCGCGCTCGTCTTATTATCTTGAAGCCGCCGGCAGCGAGTTCGATGTTCAAGGACTAGAGTTGGACTATGCACTGGTGTCTTGGGATGGTGATTTAAGAATGGGTAGGCGCTCAGGATCCTTCTCAAGCGAATGGTTATATCATGATTTCCGAGGTCATAGATGGATGAGTGTCAATAACCAACAGAGCAAGAGGTACTTGAAGAATGCATATCGGGTCTTGCTCACCAGGGCACGCCAAGGTATGGTCATTTTTGTCCCGCTGGGAAACAATCCTCCAGATGCAACACGGGACGCATCATATTATGATGGTACCTATCACTATCTCAAATCCTTAGGGATTCCTGAGCTTGTATCCGAGTTCGAGGATAGAGGATACTAAGATCCAAGAAAAACCACAAGCGTTTTCCAATAACCTGAAGTGCTTTCATGTAATAGCTGTATGTCTGGAGATATCGATAAAAAAATCAGTTATGAAAGTATGAAAGTATTAAAGTATGAACAGGTGGTATACTCTATAGTTTGGTGTTGTGCGCGATAAGCTTCGCGCATGGCAGCCGCTATGTATCGCGACGAGCGAGGAGACAAAAGGGTATGACATTGCTCGAAAGCATCAAACAACAGGAAGCCGAGGCGTTGGCAGCCATAGAGGCGTGCCTTGCCGGCAGCGCGCTTGAGGAGCTGCGGGTACGGATACTCGGCAAAAAAGGCTCACTGACGGCATTGCTGCGCAGTATGGGTCAGGTCGCAGCAGAAGAACGGGTAGTCATCGGCACAGCGCTCAACACTGCGCGCGACGCCATCGAAGCAGCGCTGGCGAAACGCAAGGCCGCATTGGGAACCGTTGAGCTTGCCTCCCGCATCGAAGCCGAGGCGCTTGACATCACTATGCCCGGGCGTGCTCACCCGCTTGGCACGCAGCATCTCATCAGCCGTCTGACCGATGAGATCGTCGAGGTGTTTCGAGGCATAGGGTATTCGGTGGTCACAGGTACCGAGATCGAGAAGGACTATTACAACTTCACCGCGCTGAACTATACCGACGACCATCCTGCGCGCGGCTTGCAGGATACCTTCTACGTGGTGGATCGCTCGGGAGATATTGCTGCGGTACGGGGCGAGAGCGATGTGATGCTGCGTACCCAGACGAGCCCGGCTCAGGTCCATGTGATGGAGGAGCAATCTCCGCCCATCTACGTCTTGGCTCCAGGGCGGGTATTCCGTCGCGATGTTGCAGACCCCTCGCATCTGCCTCAGTTCACCCAGATCGAAGGGCTTGTTGTGGACAAAGGCATCACCTTTGCCGATCTTATGGGCACGCTCGATTATTTCTGCAAGCAGATCTTTGGTCCGGAGCGCAAGACACGTTTCCGCCCGCATTTCTTCCCGTTTACCGAGCCGAGCGCAGAAGTCGATGTGAGTTGTGGCATCTGCGGTGGAAGCGGCTGCCGTTTTTGCAAGGGCGTCGGCTGGCTTGAGATCCTTGGTTGCGGCATGGTTGACCCGAATGTCTTTGGTTTTGTGGGCATCGACCC
>WQXX01000123.1 GCA_009781535.1 Coriobacteriia bacterium
AACGACCTACGCGACGCAACATGCGGGCTTTTCGGCGTTCAACGCCTTTTACACCACGCGTTACATTGGCATCGAGGTCAAGCCAGCGGTGCTGTATGAAGCGCTGAACCGGCGCGTCGACGGGCTCATGTCGGCAGGTTTGCTCGATGAAGTACGCGCCCTCGTTATGGCTGGTTACGCCGACGCGCCGGGTCTTTCTCAGGCTATCGGTTACAAGGAGCTTCTCGGTGTGCTCATAGGTACGGCAGAATCAGAAATGGACGAGCTCGATCCAAGGGAATTCGGTTCAATACAGCTCGATCCAAAGGAATCCGCTCCAAAGCAACTAGACCAGATGCAGCAAGAGCAGAAACAGCTCGACCTTAACCAGCTCGATCCATCGATTCCAAACCCTGCGGCGCTGATGGCTGCTGTCGAATCCATCAAACAGGCTACGCGTCGGTATGCCAAGCGGCAGCGTACTTGGTTCAAACGCGATGCGCGCATCCGATGGGTAGACGCAACCGACCTTCACGAAGCGATGCTGCTCGGCAGCCTTTCATCGCATGAGTTTACCGACGAGCTGCTAGCCCGCGCCCTTGACTTGTTAAAATAGGAAAGTGAGCAGCTGCCCAGGATAATAGGCGGCAACCACATGAGTGCAGGCAGCAATGCAGGATACCCAAGGAGTCCCATGCAGCTTCAGTTCGACAAAATACACGGCACCGGCAACGACTTCATCGTTATCAACGACCTCTCAGCAGCCATCGAGCTTAACTCCGAGCAGGTCCGCAGGCTGTGCGACCGCCACTTCGGTATCGGAGCCGACGGTCTCATCCTTGTGCGCCCCTCTGAACATGACGACTGCGCAGCCTATATGCACTACATCAACAGCGACGGCTCGCTTGCGGAGATGTGCGGCAACGGTGTGCGCTGCTTTGCCAAATACCTCGTCGACAACGGCTTGGTGAGTTCGGGAAACGCAGTGGACGATGAGGCAGGCAAGCGTACCGAAGCAGGCAAGCCCACAGGCTCATTGATTGCCGACACCCGTGCAGGCAAAAAGCCGATACGCTTCACACTTGATGCAGACGGCAGGCTTGCCACTGCAACCGTTGACATGGGAGAGCCCCGCTTTGCACCTGAGCTTATCCCCACGATGTTGCCCGCGACCGGAACCATCTCCACAACGCTGCCTTCAACCGAAACGAACCCTACGCCGTCGCCTGCGACCGAAGCCATCGTGCATCTAAACCGCGATATGCTCGAAGCAGTAGGCCTCACATCTCCTCCAGGCGCCGTGCAGACGACCTGCGTGAGCATGGGCAACCCGCATTGTGTCATCTTCCTCGACGGCAACGCTGACCTCTCCACCTATGACGTCGCTTTGCAGGGAGCCCGTATCGAGAAGGATGCCAGGCTCTTTCCCCAAGGTGCGAATGTCGAGTTTGTCGTACTGCCTTTGCCTGAAAGCTCCGATGACGGGCATCTCGTTTACGAGAACGGACCTACGTACATCCAGATGCGGGTCTGGGAACGCGGTTGCGGAGAGACGCTTTCCTGCGGTACTGGAGCATGTGCAACAGCGGTCGCGGCAGCAGCATTAATGGGAGCAAACCGCCACGCAGTCGTTCATCTTCTGGGCGGTGAGCTGGTGATAGAGTGGTCGCCAGACAACCATGTATATCTCACCGGTCCAGCGCAAACGGTCTTTCGAGGTATTGTGGAAGTATAGTCTCCGGCGCAAACTCTCTATCATGGCGCTATGAAAGCAGCTCGAACCGGTTCTTGCGGTAGCGCAACAGTCCTGAATCCTTCATATTTGAAAGCTCAACAGACATGGCGCTCCGCTCTACGGCAAGGTAATCCGCTAGCTCCTGCCGATTAAAGGGTATTTCAAAGGCGGAGCTTCCCTTGATCCTCGCCTGTTCTGAAAGATATGAGAGCAGCTTTTTTCGCGTCGTGCGTTTGGTGATATGCTCGATTTTTTCCAACAACGCCAGGTTGTTTTTCGCGACGATCTGTAGCATGTTCTGAATGAGTTTGGAATGAAACGCGCATGCCGACGTGCAGGATGTGACGACGCGCCGGTATTCCAGAAATAAGACTTCGGTTGTCTCTGTCGCCATGATGCTTAAGGGGAGTGTAGCGGCGCCGGCGCAGGAGAAGGCTTCGGCAAACAGGTCGGACGGTTCAATCTCGAAAAGAATGGTCCGGTTGCCCCAGAAATCCTCCCTCAGCGCAAGAGCCCGTCCAGACAAAACGATGCCGATATCGACTACTTGTACCCCAGCCATGAAAATGTAGCTGCCCTTCTCATAGGTATTCCGCCGATACGTTAGGCAAGTAAGAAGCCTCTCGATCTCAGACTCGGAGATGCCTGCGAACAGCGAGCACTGTGTTATACTCGATATATCATCCATAATTCCTAGACCTTTCATGCGTGACAGGTTTTGCGAATAATCCTTGTTTTGTTGGAAATATAACAGAAATGCTGTGAGAGATATACTATCCTAGTGGTGGGAAGTTAAGGAGGCTCGGCAATGGTACGGGTGGTTATCAAAATCGATCAGGATGCGTGTAACGGTTGCGGTCTGTGTGTCAATGCGTGCCACGAAGGTGCGATCATGATTGTGGATGGCAAGGCAAAGCTGCTGCGGGATGATTATTGTGATGGGTTGGGGAATTGTCTGCCAGCCTGCCCCATGCAGGCTATTACGCTTGAGGAGCGTGAGGCGGCGGAGTTTGATGAGTCCGCTGTCAACAATGCTGCAAAGGTGGCAAAACCAAGCGAGGTTGGGGCTAGCGGCAATGCAGCTGCTGGCGGAGCAGCAAGCGCAGCAGCAGGCGTAGCAGCAAGCGTAAGCGCTGGCAGCGGCGACGCAGCTGGAGCAAACGCAGGTAAAGCTCCTTATCAGTGGCCTTACCAGATTAAGCTGGTTTCAGCCAATGCTTCATTCTTGCAGGACTCAAACCTTCTCATTGCTGCGGACTGTGCCGCCTATGCATGCAAAGACTTTCACACGTCATTTATGCATGGCAGGGTAACGCTGATCGGTTGTCCCAAGCTCGACAACGTAGATTACGCAAGGAAACTGACTGAGATCTTGCGGCACAACCGGATTAACTCAGTGACGGTTGCTTCAATGGCGGTCCCCTGCTGTAACGGCATCAGACAAGCTGTCATCGAAGCGTTAGTCAACACTGACGCAAGCATCGCGTTCAACATGGTCACTGTTGGCACTGATGGAGCGATTATTCTCTAGTCGAATAACAAAGTAATCCAGCTGGTCAAGGACTTTGTCCCACCGGTTCAGAACACGAGACTTCATTTAGTTTCACTCCGACTGAACGGTAGGTTTATTTCGGCACGGCACGAAACTCTGCTTGACTCGGATTTCTCGGGCAGGATGGTAGGTTTTAGAAGGGAATGAGATTTAGCCTGATTCGGGTTTCTCGGGCAGGATGGTAGGTTTTTAGAAGGGAATGAGATTTAGCCTGATTCGGGTTTTTAATCTGGACGGCTGATTCTATTAAGCATGTATTCAACTACGAAAGGAGCACAAAAGATGGAACGGAAGATGTTTTGTATGCAATGTGAGCAGACTTTAGGTGGTACGGCATGTCTCACTAGTGGTGTGTGCGGGAAGACCGCAGATACGGCGCAACTTCAAGATGCGCTTACAGGCGCGCTTATCACTGCGGTACAGAAGGGGGCGGAGGTGTCTGACGAGTTGTTGTTAGAGGCGCTGTTTTCCACCTTGACCAATGTCAACTTTGATGATGCAGTTTTAGAGGGAATAACTGTGGAGGTAAGGCGGTTGTATGACAACGAGCCGCTTGACAGCGAGCCGTTTGACAGCGAGCCGCTTGATGACGAGCCGTTTGACAGCGAGCCGCTTTTTAATCTGAACGATGTTTGGGATGCCGATGAGGACATACGCAGCCTGAAGACCCTTCTGCTGCTCGGGATTCGTGGTGTGGGTGCGTACGTTTACCATGCGCTTGTATTAGGTTACGATGTTACGGAGATCACCGGCTTCATCCGTAAGGGCCTGGCTGCAATAGGCGAGCCCGGCTATGGGCTCAACGAGTTGTTGCCGCTTGCCATGGAGTGTGGTAAGGCCAATCTGACCGCACTTGAGCTGCTTGATGCGGCGAATACCACAGCATTTGGCACTCCTGTGCCAACAGGCGTCAGCCGGTCTATTGAGGCGGGGCCGTT
>WQXX01000124.1 GCA_009781535.1 Coriobacteriia bacterium
AATGCCTTACTGCGGATCTGGGGCAAACGGCGGAAGGATCCAAACTGCGCGTCGGAGCTGCTTTCTCAAGCCGGTATCTCTGTATCTTTTCCAGCAACAAGCTCGTAACTTTCCTGCTGAAACGTTTGGTCGGGGCGTTTTCGTACAAGGCAGCTAGGGTCAGCCATTCGATGTGGAAGACGGATTTGGAAAGCTTTTCTTAGGATCGTACGAAGAAAAGGCCTTGGGTATTTCTCCCCGCCTCTTATGGCGCCAAGCGTATGGTTGTTCAGCCTTCGTCTCGCATATGCGGGAACAACAGCACGTCGCGGATGGAGGGCATATCGGTCAGCAGCATCACCAGACGGTCGATACCGATGCCTACGCCTCCTGCGGGTGGCATACCGTATTCCAGCGCGCGGATGTAGTCCTCGTCATAACCCATGGCTTCCTCATCCCCCGCAGCCTTTGCTGCTACCTGGGCTTCAAAGCGCTCGCGTTGATCTATCGGATCATTGAGCTCTGAAAATCCGTTGGCACATTCCCTGCCACACATGAACAACTCGAAGCGATCGGTGACCTGGTCGTTAAGCGCATTCTTCTTGGCAAGCGGCGAGGTCTCCAAGGGGTATTCGGTAACGAACATGGGTTGGATCAGCGTGGGTTCGACTAAAGTGTCAAATAATTCAGCAATTATCTTGCCCTTACCCCAGGATGGCTCGACATCCCTGTGATAGCGCTTTGCTAATACAGCCAACTCGTCGCGCGTACACGAAAAGTCCACGCCCTGCCCGACCGCATCGCTTACGAGCGAACACATCGTGCGACGTGGCCATTGCCCCGCCAAATCGACCTCAACCCCCTGGAAGGTAAAGCATTCCCTGCCATCTTGTGCAGCGTGGCAGGCTGCCAGAATGAGAGCCTGGGTAAAATCTGCGATGCCGTTGATATCCGTGAACGCCTGATACGCTTCAAGCATCGTGAACTCAGGGTTATGTGAATGATCCATGCCCTCGTTACGGAATGAGCGGTTGATCTCGAATACACGCTCGAATCCACCGACAAGCAGGCGCTTGAGGTAGAGTTCCGGTGCGATCCGCAGATAGAAGTCCTTGTCAAGCGCGTTGTGATGCGTGATGAATGGACGTGCCGTCGCACCGCCAGGTATGGGGTGAAGCATAGGGGTCTCAACTTCAAAAAAGCCCCGCTGCTCAGCCGCACGCCTCATCGCGCTGATGACCCTGAAGCGCGTCTCGAAAACCTCTTTAACCTCGGGATTCGCGATAAGATCCACATAGCGCTGCCGATAGCGCGTCTCCTTATCCGCAAGACCATGGAATTTTTCCGGTAGAGGACGCAGAGTCTTGGTGAGTAGTTGCACGGAAGTCGGAGCGACTGAAAGCTGGCTACGGCGTGTGCGCATGACCAGACCTTCGGCGCCTATCCAATCCCCGATATCAAGATCCTTGACACGAGCGTAAGCCTCCTCGCCCAGATTATCTATACGGCAGAACAGCTGGATCTCTGCGGTTGCATCGCGTATCACGATAAAGGCGACCTTGCCCTGGTCACGAAGAGCAATAACGCGGCCGGCAACCCTTACCACATCCTCGGTAATTACGCCGTCTTCAAGCGAAGCGTAGGTACATTCGAGCTCAGCTGCATGTGTTGCCCCCTCAAAAGAGCGCGCATAGGGCTCCTCGCCTCGAGCAAGAGCGACGGCCCGCTTGAGCTTGCGGACCTCGATTGGATCGTCAATGATGGGTGTCTCAGTCATAAGGCTACTAACGGCTGATCCTAAGTATGGTGAACTGTGTCTGTTTGCCCGTCGGTCCTTCAACCGTGATCGTATCGCCTTTCTTTGAGCCGATCAGCGCCTGCCCGACAGGTGATTCGTTTGAAATGCGCCCCTGAGTTACATCGACTTCTGCAGCGCCGACGATGGTAAAGACGCGCTCTATGTTATTTGACATCTCAACCGTTACGACGCTTCCGATTGAGACCTTGTTTGAGCGTTTCGGTGTATCAACGATTGTCGCATTAGAGAGTATCTGCGATATCTCGCTGATGCGGCTTTCGAGCCAGGCTTGTTCGTTTTTTGCATCGTCGTATTCGGAGTTTTCGCTGATATCTCCAAATTCACGCGCAACACGAATACGCTCACCGACTTCTGTACGCCGCTCTGTCTCCAGAAACAGAAGCTCAGCTTCCAGCTTTTCGCGACCCTCAGGTGTCAGAACGATTTCCTTGTGCATAATCCCCTCGTTGATGATATGAATAATTGGTTTGGCAATGTAATGACTGATGAGACCTGTCGAGGAATCCTGCCCCAAGTTCATAACCAGGAGTACCAGTGGAATCGATTCAGCGCAAGATTCAGATTACAAAATGGCGCGGCACGCGTGATGTGCATCACACCTGCCGCGCTGGCATGTCCGCACAGAAGACTAGTCGGAAGACTCCGCGTCTTTCTTTTCCTTCTTTTCCTTCTTTACTTTCTTCTCGCTCTTCTCACTCTTGGTGGATTCAGAAACCTCTTCGATTTCCTCAACTTGGGCCTTGTCGATTTCATCTCTACCTTCAAGACCCTCGCGTACGCCTTTTACCGTACGACCAAGAGCGCTCCCGAGTTTGGGCAAGTTCTTCGGCCCAAAGATAACAAGGATAACCACGAGGATTACCAGGAGTTCCGGCATACCGATGCCACCGAGAAAACCAGCGGCAACTACACCAATACCTAGTAGACTCATATCATGTCCTCCTAAACTACGACACAGAACTCTACGTCACAAACCAATTGTCGAACTTAAGGTTGATAGGGTACCACTAAACCCGTTGCTTGTCTTGCGTCAACCGCAAATCTTCAGAAAAATCACGGTAGCGCATACCCGTATAGTCTGGTAGGATACCTTACCGCGTAGTATCCTACCTTTTATTGCAGTGCGGACGCGTTACAACTTGAAAACAGTCTGCAACATCGGGTAAAAAGAAGGGATATAAGTCGCAAAAAGCGTCGGGATGTGGCTCAGCTTGGTAGAGCGCTCGGTTCGGGACCGAGAGGTCGCTGGTTCAAATCCAGTCATCCCGACCACCAAAGATGGCATGCCCTGTCGGGCCTATCATCTTTTATGGTTTGCTTTGACAGCTGGATTTGAAGCCAGACATGGATTCGAGCGCCCGGAAAACGTGCCAGTGACACGTTTTCAGCGAGAATGGGGAGCGCTTGCGCGAACCCCCGGAACCCGGCGTAAGCAAAGGTGCCTGTGGCACGTTTGCAGGCGGGCGTCCGTAACGAGCAGCGCGAGTTAGGACACGCGATTTTGTGTTTTTCAAAATCGCATCAAATCCAGTCATCCCGACCACTGAACAACAATGAATGATTCTATTCATTCTTGTGCGTATGATGCCTATTGCCACATGCAGAAAGAAATACCGAACAAAGATCATTGGAGTGCATATGCCTAAGCAACAGACACCACCAACCTACGGAGGCATCCAAGCTACCAACAAAGGCAGGGCCCTTGGCATCATAGCCTTGATATTGGGTCTCGTCGGGCCTTTACTGCTGATTCTATTCTTTGCATTGCCAGAACAGCTGGTTATCCTCTTCTTCTTGGCATACCCTGTGGTTGTCACAGGTCTCATACTGGGTATCATATCGCTGGTCAAGTCGAGAAGGGGCCACGGGTCAAAGGCCTTTGGCCTTGCAGGGACAATTGTTTCGAGCATCACACTTGTCATTTCCATTCTCTTTATTGTGCTGCTGATTGTCCTTGGTCTTTTCATTGGCAATACTCTGGGAGACAGCTTCCCACAGTTTTTCTGAGATTTTTACTACTCAACGACCTTGGTAGGCACGCCCTATTCGGGCGTGCCATCTTTTGTGGTTTGCTTTGACAGCTGGATGTGAAACAGCCGAAGCCATCAAATATCACACGACATTGTTTGCTTTGATGATCTCTGCGAGCGTGACCTCCGGATTGATCCACCGTTTGTCACTCTTCTCGTTATTCAGATGCAGGGCGTTTCGCGGACAATGGTGCACACAGGCAAGACAACCTTCGCAGTGAGTGCTGAAGAACACTTTGTCTTTCACGATGATGTTTCGGGCAGGACAGACCTTGGCGCAGATACCGCATCGGATGCATTTGCTGTTCACGATATAACTCTGTGCATCCTTGTCTGTCGAGGTCTTTACATG
>WQXX01000125.1 GCA_009781535.1 Coriobacteriia bacterium
CGCAGGCGCTTGATATAGACGGTCAAGGTGTTGTCGTTGACGAACTCCCCGCTTGCGTCCCATAGTTCCTCGAGCAGCTTGTTGCGTGTGATGATGATCCCCTGGTTGTTCAAAAAGACAAGAAGCAGGCGGTATTCGAGCGCTGAGAGGAAGACCTCTTTGCCATGCTTTCTCACCATACCACTTGCGGTATCAATATGCAGCGAGGCGATCTCATACGTCGGGGGCACTTGACCGCTCTTTCGCAGGGCGGCTTTGATGCGTGCGATCAGTTCCCTCGGGCGGAATGGCTTGGTAATGTAGTCGTCGGCGCCCATGTTCAAGCCGGTTACAACACTTGCCTCGTCGCCGGAAGCAGTAAGGAAGATCACCGGGATGTCCATCTGCGATTTGACGATCGTGCACACCGTAAAGCCGTTCCCATCCGGTAGGGATATGTCGATCAGCGCCAAGTCGAACCGGTTATTCTCCAGTGCGATGAGCGCTTCTCGTTGCGTGGGCGCACAGGTGACGTCAAAGCCCTCCGTGTGAAGGAGCAGCGAGAGGTTCTTTGCGATAGCCTGATCGTCTTCGATCAGGAATATGTGGGGCATTGGTCCGCGCTCCTCTCAGCCTATACGTACATGTTTTTCCTATTATGCGTCAAAAGTCAAGGGTTTGCGCCAGTGCTTCCCAAAGTGACAGATGTCTCACCAAAAAGTCACCGGGGTGTCACCTGGGAATGGTAGCCTGTGCTTGTGTCGATTTTAAGAAGGAAATCCAGAAAAGGATTAAGAGAAGTAATGATTGGCTTAATACAACCTTCGTACAATCAGCTTATTGTCGGACACACGTGAGAATCCTGAGATTCGCCCGCTAGGCCCCAGGTCAAGCCTGGGGCGACATAAAGATGAACGGGCACCTTTACGAGAGAGTACTCTGAGACGTTTTGAAAGGACGGCTTTCCCATGGAAATACTGCGGGTAGAAAACTTGAGCAAGATGTATGGCAAAGGCGAAAGCCAGGTTGTTGCGCTTGATGACGTCTCGTTGACGGTGGAGAAAGGCGAGTTCGTGGCGATTATCGGGGCGAGCGGTTCCGGTAAATCCACCCTGCTCCACATCATCGGAGGCGTAGACGTCCCAACGGGCGGCAAGGTGTATCTCGACGGGCAGGACGTATATGCCCAAAGCAGCGAGAAACTCGCCATCTTTCGCAGGCGGCAGGTGGGGCTGATCTACCAGTTCTACAACCTGATCCCCACGTTGAATGTGGTGGAGAATATCACCCTGCCTGTGTTGATGGACAAACGGGAGGTCAATCAGGAGCGGTTGGAGGAGCTGCTGCACCTGTTGGGCTTGTCTGAGCGCCGCAACCATCTGCCCAACCAGCTTTCCGGCGGGCAACAGCAGCGGGTATCTATCGGTCGTGCGCTGATCAATGCCCCGGCGGTCATGCTCGCCGATGAGCCCACCGGCAATCTGGACAGCCAGAATGGGCAGGACATCGTCAATCTCATGAAATACAGCAACAAGATGTACGGGCAAACCCTGATCGTGGTTACCCATGAGGAGAATATCGCCTTGCAGGCAGACCGCATCATCAGTATCTCGGATGGCAGGATCGCGCAGGACGAGCGGGTGCGAGCATGAGCGTTTTCAGTAAAATCACCTTGGAAAGCCTCAGGAAGAACCGCACGCGGACGGTTGTCACGATCATCGGTGTGGTCTTGTCCGTCGCCCTTATCACGGCGGTTACCACCTTTATCGCTTCGCTCCAGAACTTCCTGCTACAAAGCGCAGTCGAGCGCAACGGCGCTTGGCATGTCGTGTTTACCGATGTAGATGCGGCTTTTGTTAAAACGCGTGCCGCGGACAATAAAGTCAAGAGCACGGCGGTGACAGAGAGTGTCGGTTATGCTTTGCTGGAGGGTGGAGAGAACCCGGGCAAGCCCTATCTGTTTGTGATGGGCTTTTCTGACGAGGCGTTTGACACTTTGCCGATAACACTTACTTCAGGCAGGTTGCCGCAAAATAGCAGCGAGATCCTGATTTCTGATCATGTCGCATACAACGGCGGCGTTGCGTTTAAGATCGGTGACAGAATCACCCTGTCGGTTGGGAGCCGCTTTATTGATGGTAGGGAGCTCAGCCAGCTCGTTTCTTATCAAAGCGGAGAATTCGAGGGCTCTGAGCAGGAGACCTTTGTGCCAAAAACCACGAAAACCTACACCGTTGTAGGTACCTGTGAGCGACCGGCATGGGAAGAATTCTACTCTCCGGGCTATACCGTGATAACAAAGCTGGACGCGACTGCTTCGGGGCTTTCTGGTAGCAGCTCCGCAGGCAGTTCTGCGAATAGTTCCACTGCCAGCTCCGCAGGCGCCGCCGCCAACAACTCCGCCCGCTACAACGTCTATGTGACCCTCAAGTCGCCCGGCAAGGTGTACGAGTATGCGGCAAAAAGCGGCGTGGGCGCTGACAAGTATACCTTCAACCGCGATTATCTGCGCTTTGTGGGTGTCTCGAACAACGACAGCTTCAATTCGATATTGTACTCGCTGGCAACAATCCTGATTGCCTTGATCCTACTGGGATCGATCATGCTGATCTACAACTCATTTGCCATCTCGGTCAGCGAGCGTTCCCGCCAATTCGGTATCCTGTCCTCCGTGGGCGCAACTGGCAAGCAACTGCGACGCTCGGTCTTGTTCGAAGGCCTGTGCATTGGTGCTATCGGCATACCCATCGGCTTGATTGTAGGCATAGCGGGTATCGGTATCACCTTGTTCAGCATCGCCGATAAATTCACAAGTTTAACGGGTGGTCGCGGTCTGATCACGCTTACGGTGTCTGCTCCTGCGCTGCTGATAGCGGTGGCAGTAGGCATAGTAACCATCCTCATCTCCGCCTTCATCCCGGCACAACGGGCAATACGGAAATCAGCCATCGACAGTATTCGCCAGACTGATGACATCAAGATACCGGCAAAGGCAGTCAAGACCTCCAAGTTGACGCAGCGCCTCTTTGGGCTGGAGGGTGCGCTGGCGCTCAAGAACTTCAAGCGGAACAAGAAGCGCTATCGCAGCACTGTTATCTCGCTGTTCCTCAGCGTGGTGCTGTTCATATCCGCAAGCTCGTTTGGTATGTACCTCAAGCTGGGAAACGAAATTGCAGTACAGGATTTCGCCTACGATCTGGCTTTTTCTCATACCGTCTCAGTCGATAAGAGAGAGGACGCAGAGCTCATCCGGCTGTATGAGCGGATGAAGAACGCCGAAGGCGTCTATGAGAGCTCATATAACAACTACGCGAACTGCTATGGCGCTGTTATGAAAAGCTTTCTGAGCCAACAGTATCTGGACAACTTTGCATACAGCGCCACGCCTGATGAGCTCGTGCCGCAATGGCTGAGTATCTATTTTATTGATGATGCCTCGTATCTGAGTTATCTCAAGGAATTGGGGCTGTCGCCTGCAGAATATGGCATCGACAAGGGAAAGCTGGTGGCGGTGGCACAGATGAGCGGCTTTGATGAGTCGAGGCGCAGTTACTCGTTCAATATGTTTAAGGGTCGTACCGTCCAGATGATGGTTTCGACTGAAGACGCGCCGGACAATTGGTACGAGACCACCGCCGATCATTGGACCAACTGGCCCGGCACGGCGCGAGAGATCACCCTGACGATTGTCGATACCATGCCAAGGGCTCTTGCGCAGACACAGTTCAATGGGTGCATGGCTTTTGCTCCCTATTCGTCCAAATTCCTGCTGGGTATCCCAGATGGGAGCTTCAATGGCATAAGCATGACTTTCATGTCCCATGATCCCATGAAATCAGCAATCGAGATGGAAGCCATGATCAAAGACGCCGGTCTTTCCGCAGGTTATGTCTTACGTAACACAGCTGCCATGCTGGAACAGAACCGGAACCTTATCCTCGTCATCAATGTCTTTACCTACGGCTTTACCATCCTGATTTCCCTGATTGCGGTTGCCAACGTCTTTAACACGGTCTCAACCAGCATCAACCTGCGCAGGCGTGAGTTTGCGATGCTGCGCTCGGTAGGCATGACGGACGGCGCCTTCAACCGCATGATGAACTACGAGTGCATCTTCTATGGATTGAAGGCATTGTTGTATGGGCTGCCAGCCTCGCTTGCGGTAACCTATCTGATTTATCGTGCAGTA
>WQXX01000126.1 GCA_009781535.1 Coriobacteriia bacterium
ATGTCGCCCCGGGCTGAGCCCGGGGCGACAGACAAATACGCCATTGTGAGAAGCGCTACGCAGTAGTGCGACGTGGCAATCCACCTGCAAGCGCATCTGACAACACACGCAAGCATTCTACAAGCACCCTGATAGGCCCCGGGTCGAGCCCGGGGTGACAATAAAATACCCATCAAGACACGCGCAATGACCCCCAAAAGATTTAAGAATCATTTAAGGAATAGATAAAGACTGGTTAAGAAGCCTGCGTGTACCATGTCTTCCAGAGTGAGTAATCCTATTTGGGTCAGGATACTTGAACAAAGGAGGAAGACATGCAAGAGGCAATCCAGACAGTCCAGCGAGAGGACTCGCGCGAGACGATTCTATCGACCAACAAGCTGAGCAAGACCTTTTCGAGTGGTGGCGCGCAGCAGCACGTATTAAAGAATCTCGATATCGAGATCTACAAGGGCGACTTTACCGTCATCATGGGGCCCTCGGGCGCGGGCAAGTCCACGTTGCTCTATGCGCTGTCCGGTATGGACAAGCCCACGCTTGGCGAAGTGGTGTTCAACGGCGAGGACATCTCACGTATGAGCAACGACCAGCTGGCACTGTTCCGTCGCAGGAACTGCGGCTTTGTGTTCCAGCAGATTTACCTGATGGACAACATGAGTATCATGGACAACGTGCTAGCCTGTGGGCTGCTCGTCCGCAAGAACAAGAAGCAGTTGGTTGAGGAAGCCGGCGCGCTGTTCGAGCAGGTGGGCATCACGCGGGAGTTATGGCGTAAGTTTCCCAATCAGCTTTCTGGTGGCGAGGCACAGCGCGCCGGCATCGTCCGCGCACTCATCAACCGTCCGCAGATTCTCTTTGCGGACGAGCCGACCGGCTCGCTTAACTCTGCTTCCGGCACAGCGGTGCTCGACATGCTCACCGAGATCAACCGGAATGGTCAGAGTGTTGTGATGGTGACGCATGACCTCAAGTCCGCTGTGCGGGGCAACCGCGTGGTCTATCTGCAGGACGGCGTCATCCGCGGCGAGTGCGAACTCGGAGCGTACGAGGGTGCGGATACCAAGCGCCACGAGAAGCTGCATGGCTTCCTGACGGGTATGGGATGGTAGATCATGAACAAGATATTCAAGTTAGCCAAAGCTAACATCAGAAAGAACAAAGGACAGGCGGCAAGCCTCCTGATACTGGTATTGATTGCGACCCTTCTGCTCAATACCGGTCTCGTGTTGTTCATCGGCGTGGGCGAGTTCTTCGACAAGCGGGCTGATGAACTCAACGCTGCGCATGCGTTGATCCTGCAGGACAGCGCGATAACCACAAGCGAGCAGATGCGCTACCTTAAAAACTATCCGGGAGTGACCGAGTACGAGCGGCACGAGGTCATCGCGGATCAGGGTGACTACTTCTTAAATGGCGTCAAGGCGCCCGCCATCATCGTCTTCAGCAACGCGGCAGACAAGCAGAATATGAACCCGCCTTCCTTCATCGGTGAGTTCAAGCCCTTGACCAACACGAGCGTTTATGTGCCGTATCTCATGAAGGTGGCTGGCGGTTATGAGCTGGGTGACGACTATCAGATCAACCTCGCCGGCAAGGAGATGCATTTTACGATCGCCGGTTTTACCGAGGAGATCCACTTCGGCTCGTTGATGAACAACATCTATCGTTTCTATGTCTCAGATGCAACATACAAGCGGTTTATAGAGGAGTTCCCTGCTCAGCAGCGTTATCTGCAGGCAGTCCGTATGACCGAAAGTTCGGCAGGCACGCAGCTGATCTTGGATTATGCCAAGAAGTTCATCTATTCGGAAGACACTAATGAGAACACTGCATTGTTCGCGTTCAGTCTCAGTCATGACAGCACAAAGACGCCGCGCACGCTCATCTCGACCATCATGGCAATGGTCGTGGTAGCATTTGCGGTCATCCTGTTGATCATCAGCCTTGTGGTCATCCGCTTCCGTATCGTCAACAGCATCGAGGAGGAGATGACCAACATCGGAGCGCTCAAGGCGACCGGTTATCTCAGCAGCCAGATCATCTCCTCGCTTGTGCTCCAATTCGCGAGCCTTGCGGTTGTAGGCGGGATCCTCGGTCTTGCTGTCTCGCAGTTGACCTTGCCGGTGGTGGCAGGTATTCTGGAAACCCAGTCGGCGCTGACGTGGAAGCCGGGCTTTGACCTCGGCTTGGCAGCCCTTTCATTCCTCGCAGCGGTGCTGTGCGTGATACTCGTTACCTTTGTGGTTGCGCTGCGCATCCGCAAGCTGCACCCCCTGATGGCGCTTCGCTACGGGCTCACGACCCACAGCTTCAAGAAGAACAGTATGCCGCTTGACCGCGCGCGTGGTCCGCTTTCCTTCCTGCTTGCCCTCAAGCAGCTTCTGCAGGGCAAAAAGCAGGCGCTAGCGATTCTGATTATCATCTTCGTCGTGTCCTTTGCATCGATTGCCTGCATGGATATCTATTACAACATCGGTGTGGAAAACGACGCCTTTGTTTCTGTCATCGCTGGTGAGAAGCCTGATGCTGGGGCGATGCTGAAGGACAGAGAGGATACCGCAGGCGTCATAAAGCGGCTGGCTGCGCGCCCGGAAGTCCGCAAGGTGTTCGAATATGAGGCGCTGTCCGTTCTTGCGGATGGGAATGGTGTCTCGGCGTTCATCACCAGGGACTTCTCCCAGCTGGAGGGCACGCTGCTGTACAGCGGTCGCTATCCGCGCCACGACAACGAGGTTGCGCTTGGTGGGCGCTTCTCGCAGATCGTCGGCATCGGCATCGGCGAATACATCACGATCAAACTGGGCAACACCACAAAGGACTTCCTTGTGACCGGCACCATCCAGATGATGGAAAACCTCGGCATGAATCTGGTCATGACCTACGATGGCATCCGCACGCTTCAGGACGACTTCAAGTTCTCTCAGATCTATATCTATCTCGTTGACGGGACGGATGTGCCAGCCTTTATCAAGGGCCTCAAAGCCCGCGAAGGCGACATCTTCAGCAGCACGGTCGATATGCAGGAGCTCGTCGAAGCGCAGTTCAGCCAGTTTGGGACCATCTTTGGTGCGGTTGCCGCCGGCGTTCTGGCAATTACTGCGGTGGTCATCATACTGGTGCTCTACATGATCATCAAGGCGATGATCCTGCGCAGACGGCGCGAGCTGGGGATACAGAAAGCCGTAGGCTTTACCACGGCGCAGCTGATGAGTCAGATCGCGCTGCACTTTACACCGATCGTGTTGGTCGGGGTCGCGCTGGGCGGCGTAGCAGGGCACTTCGGCTTCAATCCTCTGTTCACCGCCACGATGCGCTCATCCGGCATCATGGGAACCGACATGCCCGCGCCTTTGTTGTGGACGATCGTCACCTGCCTTGCTCTGGTTGCGCTCGCGTACCTCGTCTCCATGTTGATCGCGTGGAGGATCCGCAAGATTTCGCCCTGCGCGTTGGTGCGCGAGTAGGGCTGCTGTGATTGTGACTACGGGGCATGGGCGAGATCTCGCTCTGTGCGCTCGTGCGAGAGTAAGCACGTGTTGGGAGGTGGCTTGGCGTTCATGGCGACCTCCCTCCCGCGTTGGTGCGGGAGTAAGCACAGAGCAACCGAACGCGACCCTGCCTTCTCACCATCTCGCCTTGCGCGCTGGTGAGAAGGCAGCCAGGGTACGCCGTTTGCGCCTTGTGTGAGCGTGCGAGCCCGTGTTGCCGAGTTTCGAGGGACTTTTTGGCACAGAATGGCGGTTGTGTACGATTTTGAAAAAGGCTGGGTTTGTTGAATTGCATAGAAATACACCAGAGCGCATAATTCAAAAGAATTATGCGCTCTGGTGTATACAGCAAGGTTGTGTCTGAGAACCCATGTCTACTTCAGAGAAAAAAATCGTACACAACCGTCATTCTGTGCCAAAAAGTCCGGATTATTTTCCAATGCGCGGCTGAGGTTATCGCCCTCTGCCCGCTGTGCAGCTCGGGTACACGTAAAACGCCCGCTACACGGCTGAGGTTCTCACAAATCCCCACTTTGTCCAAGGCGCGCGGGCTTTACAGAGTTCCGCGTTCCCTCCGCCCGTTGCGCGGCTGGGGCTTCGTAAACCACCCCTCGCCCGTTGCGTGGCTGGGGCTTTGCAGAGTTCCGCGCAAACTGCGCGCACAAGAAAG